>NZ_JBLZFZ010000039.1:0-62615 GCF_050753385.1 Pantanalinema rosaneae CENA516 | reverse complement strand
CTTACCCGACAAGGAATTTCGCTACCTTAGGACCGTTATAGTTACGGCCGCCGTTCACCGGGGCTTCAATCGCCAGCTTCGCTTACGCTAACCGACTCATTTAACCTTCCGGCACTGGGCAGGCGTCAGCCCCCATACCTCGTCTTGCGACTTTGCGGAGACCTGTGTTTTTGGTAAACAGTCGCCTGGATCTCTTCACTGCGACCACCTCGCGGTGGCACCCCTTCTTCCGAAGTTACGGGGCAATTTTGCCGAGTTCCTTAGAGAGAGTTATCTCGCGCCCTTTAGTATTCTCAACCATCCCACCTGTGTCGGTTTCGGGTACGGGTGCATTATGGATTAACGTGTTTAGAGCTTTTCTTGGAAGCTTGACCTCAACCACTTCGGGGACGTATCCCCTCGTACTCACGCCTCAGCTCGGAACGTTTTCGCCGTTCCTCAACACCTCGGACGCTTGAACCGGTAACCAACATCCGGCTGGTTTAGCCTTCTCCGTCCCTCTGCACAATCCATAAGCAGTACAGGAATATTAACCTGTTATCCATCGACTACGGCCTTCGCCCTCGCCTTAGGACCCGACTAACCCTCCGCGGACGAGCCTTCCGGAGGAACCCTTGGGATTTCAGGGCATTGGATTCTCACCAATGTTTGCGCTACTCAAGCCGACATTCTCACTTCTGCTTCGTCCACACCTGCTCACGCTGATGCTTCTACCTACAACAGAACGCTCCCCTACCGATTTGTAAACAAATCCCACCGCTTCGGTACGCTGTTTAGCCCCGTTCATTTTCGGCGCAGGAACGCTTGACCAGTGAGCTATTACGCACTCTTTTAAGGATGGCTGCTTCTAGGCAAACCTCCTGGTTGTCTATGCATTCCCACCTCCTTTATCACTTAACAGCGATTTGGGGACCTTAGCGGGTGGTCTGGGCTGTTTCCCTCTTGACGATGAAGCTTATCCCCCACCGTCTCACTGGCTGTGTGTGCAGTTGGTATTCAGAGTTTGACTCGATTTGGTACCGCTCTCGCAGCCCGCACCGAATCAGTGCTTTACCCCCAACCTATAATCACAACCGCTGTACCTCAATACATTTCGGGGAGAACCAGCTAGCTCCGGGTTCGATTGGCATTTCACCCCTAACCACACCTCATCCGCCAATTTTTCAACATTGGTCGGTTCGGACCTCCACTTGGTGTTACCCAAGCTTCATCCTGGACATGGTTAGATCACCCGGGTTCGGGTCTATAAACACTGATTTGCGCCCTATTCAGACTCGCTTTCGCTTTGGCTGCGGCATTCTCGCCTTAACCTACCAGTGCCTATAAGTCGCCGGCTCATTCTTCAACAGGCACACGGTCAGTCGTTGAAATCGACCTTCCATTGCTTGTAGGCTTACGGTTTCATGTTCTATTTCACTCCCCTCCCGGGGTTCTTTTCACCTTTCCCTCGCGGTACTGGTTCACTATCGGTCACACAGGAGTATTTAGCCTTACGAGATGGTTCTCGCGGATTCACACGGGGTCGCTACCGTGCTACTCGGGATCCAGCTAGTATCCTTTCGCTTTCGACTACGAGACTATCACTCTCTTTGGTGCAAGATTCAATTGCTTCGTCTAGCGTCCGGTATTCCATATCGCTGTCCCACAACCCCAACAGGTAAACCTGCTGGTTTAGGCTCTTCCCTTTTCGCTCACCACTACTGGGGGAATCGATGTTTCTTTCTTCTCCTACAGCTACTAAGATGTTTCAGTTCGCTGCGTTCGCTCGTGCTAGTCTATGGATTCAACTAGCCGTATACAGGGTTGCCCCATTCGGAAATCTTCGGATCGATGCTTGCTTCCAGCTCCCCGAAGCGTATCGTCGGTAACTACGTCCTTCTTCGCCTCTGTGTGCCTAGGTATCCACCGTAAGCCCTTATTAGCTTGACCACTAACAAAAATTCATTGGTGTCTATGTATTAGTCAACTCCAGAAGCAATACTTCTAAAGTCGCTAACTACCTGACAAGTTTCTATGCAGTTTTCAAGGTTCTCGCTGGTCAATCCCAGCAGGCTCTCTCCTTAAACAATTTGCCTAACGAGAGTCAGCACTGATTCAATATCAGCACCGATGGAGGTTAGCAGACTCGAACTGCTGACATCCTGCTTGCAAAGCAGGCGCTCTACCAACTGAGCTAAACCCCCTAGGTGGGCCATCCTGGACTCGAACCAGGGACCTCACCCTTATCAGGGGTGCGCTCTAACCACCTGAGCTAATAGCCCGTTTCTTCACCCTAGGGTGAAAGTTTGAAAGCCTGCACTATTACCACTCGACCTTCGGTTGACCAGCTCCCGTTAGCAACTATTCTCTAACCGAGAGTGGGAGGTCTCCCTTAAAAGGAGGTGATCCAGCCACACCTTCCGGTACGGCTACCTTGTTACGACTTCACCCCAGTCATCAGCCCTGCCTTCGGCATCCTCCTCCTCCGAAAAGGTTGGAGTAACGACTTCGGGCGTGGCCAACTCCCATGGTGTGACGGGCGGTGTGTACAAGGCCCGGGAACGTATTCACCGCAGTATGCTGACCTGCGATTACTAGCGATTCCGCCTTCATGCAGGCGAGTTGCAGCCTGCAATCTGAACTGAGCCGTGGTTTACGGGATTAGCTCACTCTCGCGAGTTGGCAACCCTCTGTCCACAGCATTGTAGTACGTGTGTAGCCCAGGACGTAAGGGGCATGCTGACTTGACGTCATCCACACCTTCCTCCGGTTTGTCACCGGCAGTCTCTCCAGAGTGCCCAACTAAATGATGGCAACTAAAGACGTGGGTTGCGCTCGTTGCGGGACTTAACCCAACATCTCACGACACGAGCTGACGACAGCCATGCACCACCTGTGTTCGCGCTCCCGAAGGCACTCCTCAGTTTCCCGAGGATTCGCGACATGTCAAGCCCTGGTAAGGTTCTTCGCGTTGCATCGAATTAAACCACATACTCCACCGCTTGTGCGGGCCCCCGTCAATTCCTTTGAGTTTCACACTTGCGTGCGTACTCCCCAGGCGGGGTACTTAACGCGTTAGCTACGGCACTGACCGGGTCGATACGGCCAACACCTAGTACCCATCGTTTACAGCTAGGACTACAGGGGTATCTAATCCCTTTCGCTCCCCTAGCTTTCGTCCCTCAGTGTCAGTACAGGCCCAGTAGCGCGCTTTCGCCGCTGGTGTTCTTCCCAATATCTACGCATTTCACCGCTACACTGGGAATTCCCGCTACCCCTACCGTACTCAAGTTAAACAGTTTCCACTGCCTTTACGGAGTTAAGCTCCGCGCTTTGACAGCAGACTTGCTCAACCACCTGCGGACGCTTTACGCCCAATAAATCCGGATAACGCTTGCATCCTCCGTATTACCGCGGCTGCTGGCACGGAGTTAGCCGATGCTGATTCGATCGGTACCGTCACTGTCTTCTTCCCGATCAAAAGAGGTTTACAACCCAAGAGCCTTCCTCCCTCACGCGGTATTGCTCCGTCAGGCTTTCGCCCATTGCGGAAAATTCCCCACTGCTGCCTCCCGTAGGAGTCTGGGCCGTGTCTCAGTCCCAGTGTGGCTGATCATCCTCTCAGACCAGCTACAGATCGTCGCCTTGGTAAGCCTTTACCTTACCAACTAGCTAATCTGACGCGAGCTCATCTTCAGGCTATAAATATTTCACCTCTCGGCACATCGGGTTTTAGCAGCCGTTTCCAGCTGTTGTCCCCATCCTGAAGGCAGATTCTCACGCGTTACTCACCCGTCCGCCACTATGTCCGAAGACACCGTTCGACTTGCATGTGTTAAGCATACCGCCAGCGTTCATCCTGAGCCAGGATCAAACTCTCCATGGTATAAGAGTTCTTTCTGCTCTTTAATTAATGACTTAGCTATACTAAGCCCCGTTATCCGCAGTTAAGTCTCTAGACTCACATCTAAACCACTTAACCACTTCTCGTTTCTTTGACGTGGCTTTTGTGCTATTATGGCTTTCAAACTATTCGATTTCCTAGGTTCTTAACAACCTCGGGAACACGTCGCTTTCGCTCCGCCCCCTCGACCGCTTTACTAAGATAGCGCAATCCAAAATTGCCTGTCAACTAGGTCTTGCAACTTTCCTTGAATCCCTTAGCGAATGGCACATTTGAGCGAGAATTGAGTGTTGGGATTGTGCGATAAGGGAAAGGAAGTATGAATTTTCAATCTGTAATTGCGACGTTGCATCAGTTTTGGAGCGATCGCGGCTGTCTCATCGTCCAGCCTTACGACACAGAGAAAGGGGCTGGCACGAAGAGTCCTCATACCTTTTTGCGGGCGATCGGACCGGAACCCTGGTCCGTGGCTTATGTGGAACCCTGCCGTCGTCCGGGAGATGGGCGGTATGGAGAAAACCCGAATCGGGTACAGCATTATTATCAGTACCAAGTTTTAGTTAAACCGTCACCAGATAATATTCAGGATATTTATCTGGACTCCTTACGGGCATTGGGGATTCAGCCGGAAGATCATGATGTGCGGTTTGTGGAGGATAACTGGGAAGATGCGGCGGTGGGAGCCTGGGGCGTAGGGTGGGAAGTTTGGCTAGATGGCATGGAAGTGACGCAGTTTACGTACTTCCAGCAGTGTGGTGGGTTGGATTGTCGTCCGGTGTCGATCGAGATTACCTATGGGCTGGAGCGACTGACCATGTATCTGCAAGGGGTGAACTCGATTTTTGATATTCAATGGAATGATCAACTTACCTATGGCGATGTGCATTTACAAGGGGAAGTTGAGGGGTCTAAGTATAACTTTGAGGCATCCAATCCAGAGTTGTTGTTCACTTTATTTAAGTTGTATGAGCAAGAAGCGCAGCAGTTAATGGCTAAGGAACTGGTACTCCCAGCCTTTGATCAGGTGTTGAAGTGCTCCCATACCTTCAACCTGCTGGATGCAAGGGGGGTAATTTCGGTGACGGAGCGCACCCGCTATATTGGGCGAATCCGAAACATGGCGCGACAGGTGGCTCAGTTGTATCTGAAGCAACGGGAAGATCTGGGATTTCCACTGTTACAGGCTGAAGCAACAAAAGCGGCTTGATAAAAGAGCATGTATTGCGATCGTCCACCGTTCTTGATTTAAGCTGATGGTTGGCGGTTGAGCCAGATACTATGTAATCCGGCGGCTCTGGCTGCCTGGAAGTCCTCTTTGTAGCTGTCACCAATATGCCAGGCTGAGGCGGGATCACAATGGTGTTTCTGTAGAGCGATCGCGAAAATGCGGGCATCTGGCTTGGCGGCTCCTACCTCAGTGGAAATGGTGATCGAGGTGAAATAGTCGGCTAAATCGAGGGCGTACAGAACGGTGTAGAGGCGGGAGTCAAAGTTGGACAAAATCCCTAAAGGAATGCCTAACTGCTGCCAGTGCTGTAGAGCCGGTCGCACATCGGGATAAACAAACCAGGGGTTAGCCGTAGCAAAGTGATCATAGAGTTCGGCGAAAAACTCACCAAAGTCGGGGAATTGATGGAAAGCGCCAACTTGCTTAAAGGTATGGGTCGCGATCGTCATCCACCAGGAAAACTCTTTTGCCTGTAACTCAGTGGCTTCAGTTTCTGGAAAGGCGGGTGAACCAACGGCTTGAAAACTTTGAAAAAAGGCTTGATCCAATAGGGTGGGAGACACGGTCACTCCATACCGACGAGCAATGTCGCTGTACACCTCTCCTACACTGCCACGAACTCCAAATAATGTGCCGACAGCATCCAGAAAAATCACCTTTGGTCGGTGGATGATTTGTCGTTGCATGTTGATAGTTTAAATTTGGTTACGGTCAAATCGTAAGATAGTGAAGGCGTGACTGGACGGCGATCGTGAAAGCAATTTCTCTTCTTGGCTCAACTGGCTCAATTGGCACCCAAACTCTCGATATTGTGACCCATCATCCAGATGAATTTCGGATTGTGGGTTTAGCCTCTGGTCGAAATGTCGAATTACTCGCCCAGCAGATTCGGCAATTTCAGCCTCAAATTGTGGCGATTTGTGAGGCTGACAAGCTACCCGAATTAAAAGAGGCGATCGCGGATGTAGAGCCACAGCCCATTGTGTTGGCGGGGGAAGAGGGCGTGATTGAAGTTGCCCGCTATGCCGAAGCCGATGTGGTTGTAACTGGAATTGTGGGTTGTGCGGGGTTATTGCCGACGATCGCGGCGATCGAAGCTGGCAAAGATATTGCCTTAGCCAACAAAGAAACCTTGATTGCTGGAGGACCCGTCGTTCTGCCGTTGGTGCAGAAACATGGGATCAAACTACTGCCTGCCGATTCCGAACACTCAGCGATCTTCCAGTGTTTACAAGGAGTTCCAACTAACGGACTCCGACGAGTTTTGTTAACGGCATCCGGTGGAGCGTTTCGCGATTTGCCAGTGGAGCAGTTGTCCCAAGTGACGGTGGCAGATGCCTTGAAGCATCCCAACTGGTCAATGGGGCGCAAAATCACGATCGACTCCGCAACCTTAATGAACAAAGGGTTGGAAGTGATTGAGGCACACTTCCTATTTGGCGTGGATTACGACCAGATCGCGATCGTGATTCATCCTCAAAGCATCATTCATTCCATGATTGAGCTACAGGATACGTCGGTGCTGGCGCAACTGGGGTGGGCAGATATGCGACTACCACTGCTGTATGCGCTTTCATATCCCGAACGGATTTACACCGATTGGGAACCTTTGGATCTGGTGAAAATCGGTAGCCTCACCTTCCGAGAGCCGGATCATCAAAAATATCCCTGTATGCAACTAGCCTATGCAGCAGGACGGGCGGGAGGCTGTATGCCTGCGGTCTTAAATGCCGCCAATGAGCAAGCAGTAGCGCTATTCCTGGATGAAAAGATCCAATTTTTAGATATTCCCCGGTTGATTGAGCAGACCTGCGATCGCTACCATCGCCAAAACCGTTCAACTCCAACGTTAGATGATATTTTGGCAGCCGATCGCTGGGCACGTCAGGAGGTTTTGACGGCAGCTAGCCCATCGATGCTACCAATGGGGTAACGGTTGAAGCTGGATAAAACGAGGCAGGATAGAGAAGACTGTATAGACTCGTGAGCCGTTTGGTATGAATCTGATCCTGGTCATTGCTGCGATCGTTATTTCCATCCTGGTGTTTACCTGGCTGATCAAGATTGTGAAAGCCACGATCGGAACCGCCATTGTGATTGCCGCGATCGTGTTAGTTTTACAGCTTGTCTTCGGGATTGGACCGAGCCAGCTTTGGGAACAGATTAGCCAAATTCCCCAAGCGCTCTGGAATCTAGTCACAGGGGGAAGATAACGATCGTAGCAAGTCAGCTTTAGCTACCTGATAATTTCAACAGTGCATCTTTTACCGTGGGAGGAAGTTGACGCATAATTTTGCCCTTCTCGCGATCGACCGCTACGAGAGTTGCCCGAGCCGTTACAAATAGCTCTTTGCCGTCTATCGATTGGATATGGTAGTCCCAGTTAATCCGCACCCCTTCGATCGCGGCCATCCGGACTTTGACGATCGCATCCATACCCATGCGAACGGATTGGTGATAGCGGGCAGCGAACTCAACAACCGGGAGATCACAGCCTAACGCCACCAGATCCGCAAAGTGAATTCCGATCGAGCGGAGACATGCCACCCGGGCTTCCTCCATCCAGGCAACATAGCTGCCATGCCACACAATGCCACCATAATCCGTATGGTGCGGATAGGCATGGACAGGGTATTCAAACCAGTTACCATCCATCAGTGCTAACGCATTTTGAGCCATACCCTCTGGCGGCAGTGAGAAGAAATTTTGCGAATCACCTGTCATGCTACAAATTATTCCGAAAAACGGCTTCTAGACTAATTTCTAATTCTTATATACCTGATTTGTGCAACTTCAATCACCAGGAATGGTTCTGAGCGCGATCGCGGAACTCAAAACAGCAGAACTAGATTAATTCAGAGTTATTTTACGATTGGTTGCCATCCGCCAATGAGAAATTTGCTTAGAGGGCGTTTGAAAAGTCACAATCGTTACCTGAACTGCCCCCCTACCCCCCAATTCTGGGGGGAACCGGATTCAAAGTCCCCCAGAATTGGGGGATTTAGGGGGCTAGTGCAATCGTTTTGATACTTTTAAAACATTCTCTTAGCAGCAAAGGTCATCCCAGGATTCTAGCAACGTTTAAACATATTTTTAAATGCTAGAAATTTTCAAGAATTAATTTGATATTTCTTTACATTTTTCAATCCTAATTAGAGTGCCACAACACCATAAGATCGAGCAATTCTGAAGGTATAATTACTGATTGAAACTCATATAGCGATCCGATTTGGAATGAGGAGAGACATTCGTTAAGGTAGTCTTTTGTTCGTCCTCAGTGATGACGAGGTGCTATCAAAAGCCGTGATGATAGATATCAGGCGATCGGGTCACTGCAATCATGCAACGATTGATGATTGTTGAATGAGTCTGAGGGTTTATAGAGACTGAAACCGTTTTAGAAGTCCGAGGCAATGTAATGATCAATAAGATTCTCCTGGCTGACTCTGGAACTGGGCATTCTGAAGAAATGCTGAAGGTTTTAATGGAAATTCCTCCCCTTCGGAACGCCAATGTGACTGTTTTGCATGTTGTTCCTTCCCAAATCACCACAGATGTGATGACTGAAAAGTGGGAAGAGGGCGGCAAAATCTTGGCAAACGCAATTCAGACTCTTAACTTAGACCCTAACTTAGTCACAGCAGTGCTACGGCAGGGTGATCCTAAAGATACCGTCTGTAAGGTGGCGGAAGAGATTGATGCTGACCTGATCATCATGGGATCACGGGGTCTGAAACGCCTGGTTTCTATCTTGGAAAACTCCGTGAGTCAGTACGTGTTTCAATTGTCGTCCCGCCCCATGCTGCTGGTAAAAGATGATCTGTACGCAGTTCGGCATATCCAGCGAGTTATGGTTGCCCTGGACAAGTCTGACTCCGCCAGTCAAGCCCTGAAACTAGCATTATTCCTGCTGCGAGATGTTAAAGATGGACAGATTGTTTTAGTCCATGTCAATCCTGATTTAAGTGGTAAACCGGGTACTACCCTCAGCAGTACGGAGGCTGAACGTGATCCAGTCTTAGCTCCCGCGATCGCGGAAGCCAAACGAATGGGCGTTGGTTACAAGTGCGTGGTGACTTCGGGTAAGCCGGGTGAAGAAATTTGCCGTCTGGCAGAGGAAATGCACATTGATCTATTACTGTTGGGTTCGCCCGATCGCCGTCCTTCTATTGCCCGGGGGCTACCGGATCTCGATCGGTTGTTGGGCTCCTCACTGTCAGACTATGTGCGGGTACATGCGAATTGTCCCGTCTTGCTGACCCGCACCAACGCTTAATCAAACTGTACGGGCGGGTTGAGAAGACTTAATCTGCCTCCTCCCTATATAATCTATTGGCAAAACCCGTCCCTACCAAACCTTGAGCTGATTTAATTCCCGCTCCTAAGAGGCTGGTTGAAACAGAGAACTAGTGATTTGAATGCCCCCTAACTCTCTAATTCTGGGGGAAACCTTAAAACATTCTAAGGTTGAAGCCTAAAGAAAGCCTGAAGGCTGACCTGAATAAGCTAAAGGATAGAGTAAGCTAATCTATCCTTTAGCTTATATTCGTCTTTAAGACCCAAATGCACCAAAGTCAGAACTAGAAAAATGGTGGTATCGTGGTGTCAATGAGCGATCTGAAGCGGTTTTACGATGTATTAGGATTACAGCCTGGAGCCTCACTGGAAGAAGTGAACCAGGCGTATAAGGACTTGGTGTTTATTTGGCATCCCGATCGGGTGCCGAAGGATAATCCGCGTCTGCACCAAAAAGCAGAAGCCAAGATTAAAGAAATTAATGAAGCCCGCGATCGGCTGCGAGAACACCAGGAGAAAGTCCGGGTACAGGCAGCCCGATCTAAAGCCCGTAACCATTACTATCAACCCTATCCTCGTCCCCATGAGTCTCAGTCATCGGCGGGGCGATCGCAGTCTCAAGCTCAATCCCATCATCAATCAACAAACGACCAATCCCCTAAGCATCGGGCTACAAATGCCGCGAATGGCAGTAGCCATCAAGCTGGCGATCGACCGCCGAACAACCACCAAACGAACCACCAAGGTGGTAGCCATCAGAACAGCAGCCATCAAACCAACCATCAGGCGGCTTCCCACAAAGAGCGATCGAGCTACCAGAGTTACGCCTCGTATTACCAACCCTATTCTTCCTATTACCAGCAAGGATCGGCGGAACAGAAGCAGACCCATACCACCGGCAATCATCAGACGGCTAAGCCGAATAGCAATGGGCAATCCCAAGCCAGACCGCATTCGACCAGCCAGAGCAGTTCGACCTTCAATAGTTGGAATCAAACCCCTGATTTAACTGGAGTGGATTACAGTGGTCGCAATTTAAAGGAAAAGGATTTCGCTGGGAGGAATCTGACTCGCGCGAATTTGAGTCAAACCGATTTGAGTGATGCTTTTCTCCACCGGGTGAATTTACACGCGGCAAATTTGGAGAAAGCCAATCTGTTTCGCGCCAATTTACTGGAAGCCAACTTACAACAGACCAACCTCCGGGAAGCCAATTTGATCGGAGCGGACTTAAGTGGAGCCGATTTATCGGGTGCGGATTTAACCGGAGCCAAAGTCGGTTCCGGCGATCGCATTATGGTGAAACTAACGGGCGCTAAACTCACGGGTACAATTCTGCCCGATGGTCGAGTGCATGAGTAATCGCATTTTGAACCATTACAATGGGCGATCGCTAAACGGGTAAAGCGTTGTTGGCATTTGCCCCGACCACCGCAATAACACCACCTCCTCCCGCATCTGCTCTTTGGTTGCCGTCGCTAATCGTGTGCGAAACAGATCAATCCCAACAAATTCGTAGCCTAACCCCTGTGCCAAATCTCCTAGTAATTCTCCTGTCCGAATCAGAACTTGCAGATAGGATTTTTGATCACCCACTACATAGGCGAGTTGTGCCCCCGGACGCAGAATATGCCGCAAATCGGCGAGATGTTTTGCCATACCACCAAAGTACAGTTTGACCGCTCGGTGATACAGCCGCTCAAAGCCACTGGTTTTGCCTAAACTCAGGCGGCGCTGTTCAATTTCATTGGCAATCCGTTGAATTTCAGGATGGCGAGATACCCAGATATCATCGGTGTCAGCCTTGAACACATTTCGAGTATTAGAGCGAATTAACCCTTCCTTAAACGATCGCAACTCTGCTTTATTGTGAATGAATCCCAAGAGGACAGATTCTAGCCGTGTTGTCCGGGTGTAATCTTTTTCATTTGGGTAGGGCGGTGAGGTGATAACAGCATCGATCGAATTGGCAGCGAACACCTGGACGACTTGCCGCGCATCGGCATGATGAATCGTTGCCGGAGTGAACGGCAAAGTTTGTAAATACCGAAGATCGGCGGCGATCGCTTGTACTTCCCTCAGCCAAGCTTCCACAACAGGAGCATCAGACTTTGCTTTCCCCACCCCAACTTCCGGCCCAAACCGCAAATTACTAATGGACGTAATCACCGCCTTTGCCAATGCCAACCGCACGTGTCGGAATGAGGGATGGGTGGCATACCGATCGATTTGCTCCAGTAATACTAAGGTTTTATGTAGTGGTAGGGGACTAATCGAGTTTTTCAGAATCACCTTCTGGCTTTCCTCGGGCAGAGTGCGAAGGGATTCAGGTGATTGAGCGATCGCCTGTTCTGTGGCAATGCCAACCGTTTCGGCAATCGCTAAAAGCTGATCTGGGTCGGGAGTCCAATCGAGTTTAACGGAACCCGCGAACCACGCCATTGGGTTAGCTTCCGTTCCCAGGCTGGGGATGCTTAACTTTTTGCATTCAACCACGGTGGTACCAGTGCCACAAAAGGGATCAAGCACCTGATGGTCAGGTGTAATGCCAAACTTCTCAATGTAATCCTGTACCAGATGGGGCGGAAAAGACAGGATAAACCGATACCAACTATGGGCAACTCGATCGCGCTCCTGAAGCTGATTTAGTTCTGGACGATGGCGATCGAGGTCAGAAGCAGTGACGCTGGGGATAGGATTCAAAATCGCGACTCTAACCGACTACAGCAGTACAAGGATTCTAGGGCAAAAGTCGCTGATCGCTGAAAATAAATTCCTGGTTCAAATCGGTGCCGTCTCTAAGGCAGAGAGTCGTCCATCTTCCATATAAATAATCCGATCGGCGACATCCAGAATCCGATTATCGTGGGTGACTAACAAAATCGCCGAACCCCGTTGTTTCGCCAGCCGTTGCATAATTTCCACCACATCCCGCCCGGATTGCTTGTCCAACGCGGCCGTTGGTTCATCTGCCAGCACAATTTTGGGATGACTGGCTAAGGCGCGGGCGATCGCCACCCGTTGCTTCTGCCCACCGGATAGCTCATGGGGATAGTAGTTCGCCCAATCGCGGAGTCCCACCGCTTCTAGCATTTCTTCCGACAGACGACGGGCATCTCGTTCAGACACCTCACTATGCAATTCCAGCGACATCTGGACATTTTGCCGCGCCGTCAAGGAATTGAGGAGATTGTGTGCCTGAAAGATATAGCCAATATTGCGCCGTAAAGGCACTAAGCGACCGTGGTCGGCATGATATAACTCCTGCCCCAACACCCGCATACTGCCTTCTTGAGTTGATCGCAGGGCACCAATTAACGTCAGTAAGGTTGTTTTCCCGGAGCCGGAGGGTCCCATCATAATCACAATTTCCCCAGGCTGAATCTCGGCAGTAATCTCAAACAAAATTTGTTTGCGTAATCGACCGCTGCCAAAGTAGTGATTCACCCGATCGATGGCAATAACAGGTTCCTGCGACATGGATCAAAATACTAGTGAGACTGGTTTTGATCTTAGCCGATGCTCCGTTTAGCCTGGTAGATTACTAGAAAATGTCGGCTGGATCGGCATCCTGGACTCGACGTACCGCGATCGCTCCGGACACCATACACATAATGACCGTTAGACAAAACACCATCAGGCTGCGTTCGGCGGTCATAAAGATGGGCAATGAGGTGGCGTTGCGGGTCAGGTTATACAGTCCCGTCGAAAACAGAAACCCTGGAATATAGCCCATAATTGCCAGGATAAACGCCTCCTGAAACACTACAGACAACAGGTAAGTATTCCGATAGCCCATCGCCTTGAGCGTGGCGTATTCTGCCAGGTGATCGGAAACATCGGTATACAAAATCTGATACACAATCACGGTGCCAACGACAAAGCCGATCGCCGCCCCTAGAGTAAAAATGAACCCGATCGCGGTACTACTTGCCCAATAGTTGCGTTCAAAATCGACAAATTCTTCTTTAGAGAACACCCGCACATCCTTGGTTGCCTCTTGCAAAATCGTTCGTAATCTCTGTAGAACCTGTTCGCGATCGGCATTGGGCGTTAACCGAATCACTCCCACATCCAACTGTCCTATGTCTCGTTGTCCAAACAACCGCAGAAAATTCAGATCGCTGGTAATCAGGTTGCCATCGGCACCAAAGGATGCCCCTAGCTTAAACAAACCGCCTACATTCACGCGCCGCCCACTCAGTTCCGTCCTTACACTTTTGTGCTGTTCAAATAACTCACCGATCGGTCCGAATTCCTCCCGTGAGGCGCGATCAAATAACACGGTATCCGGCAACCGAATGGGGGCTAAATTTGAGACAATTTCCTGACTAAAAATGGGATTGTCCGGATCAAATCCAATTACCAGAATTTGCCGGGTGCGGCGATTGGTCGGATTTCTCCAGGTGGCAAACCCCAAATATAACGGACTAACAGATTCCACCCCATTCACTCCTAACGCCTGATATAAGCGACGTTGAGGAAATTGCTCCATCGCAATTAATGCCGTGGATTGGGGACTAATTAAAAAGATATCGCCTTCAATATTGCGGTGTAGGCTGACCGCACTATCGAACAGGGCATCTTGAAAGCCAAATTGAATAAACATCAAAATCACGGCAAAGCCGATGCCTGCCAGCGCTACCAATAAGCGCACTTTCTCACGTTTGAGTTGTAACCAGGCTAGGGGAATCGCAAACATGCTCTACGGCTCAATACTCACCAAAACCTTTAAGTTAGTCAGTTTGGCAACAGGCTGACTATCGTTCAATCGCACTTTCACTTCTACCACTCGAGTATCTGTATCCTGCACCGGATCGGTGTTCAGGACATCATTTTTACGAATCTGTAAACCAATATGCTCCACAGTTCCCGCCAGTGTGCCTGGGAACGGAGGGTTGACAGGACTGGTACTGGCGATCGTTGCCTGTTGCCCAACCCGCACTCGACCCACATCCCCTTCGGCCACCTCAGCCACCGCATACATTTGATCCGTCCGTCCCAATTCAGCGATGCCACTACAGCTTTGGCGGTTGCTACCACCAGATGACTGAGCACTGCCTGCCTGTTCCCCTTCTTTAGCGTAGATTTTGAGTACCTGACCTTCGATCGGCGATCGTACCGCCGCCGTTTCCATATCCGCTTTGGCACGCTGTAAATTTGCCAGTTCCACCTGCACCTGGGCTTCTGCCTGTTGCAGATCCACCGGACGCACTTCTACCAGTCCACTACGCACCTGTTGGGACTGTTGAAACTCCCGTACCGACTGTTCCAATTCCTTTTGAGCTTGCTTTAAGGTTTCGGAGGCGGTTGCTAGAGCCAATCGGCGTTGATCCAGATCCGATTGGGAAATCGCACCACTGTTATACAGGCTTTCGTAGCGTTGATAGTCGCGTTTGGCAATCTCTAACTCGGCAGCCCAGCGATTGATTTCTGCCTCTTTCACCCCAATTTGGGCTTGTCGTGCCTGAATCGTCGCCTGTTGGGCATTGACATCACCCTGTTTGGCTTCACCCGCCTGAACCTGTGCCAATCGGGTCTGCGCTTCTCTCACCCTCGCTTCGGCTTCTAACCCGGCGGCATACAGGCGATCGTAGGTGTCCATGACCGCAATCACCTGATTTTGCTTGACGCGATCGCCCTCTTTGACCATCCAGCGCCGAATCACACTACTAAATCCGGCGGAGGACGGAGGAGACACACAAAACACCTCGCCACCTGGCTCCAACCGCCCCAACGCCGTAATCTGATCCTCACGAGTAGATGGTGGCATAGGCGTAGAATCTGTGCTCCCTTCAGACTGGGCTTGCTTCTGCTCGGGAGGACGCAGCGCTACAAAAATGCTGAAGCCCGTTACCCCTAGAGCCAGCACAATTAAGGCGGCAATCCACTTGCCAGAAAATTTCAGCAAATTTTTCTCACCCATGACCCATCCCATCCTTGGTGCAGTGGAAAGCTATGCTTACCCGATCAAACGCAGGTTGGCTACCTCAGCCCATTAACTGAGTGATTATAGCCATGCCGACGATTTTATCGAACTTCCAGCGAATTGGCGGCGCTGAACACTGCGATCGCTCAACAGATGATACTCTTAGCCTTGATCCTTTAAATCATGAGTTTGTAGACCTGCAATGGACATTAAAGCCCTGATCCGCGAGATTCCCGATTTCCCTAAACCTGGAATTTTGTTCCGCGACATCACTACACTGTTACGGGATGCTCAAGGACTACGCTACACGATCGATACCCTGGCAGAAAAGTGTGCCGATCTAGCGCCCGACTGCATTATTGGCATGGAATCACGCGGGTTTATCTTCGGCACAGCGCTGGCATATCACATGGGGCTAGGGTTTATTCCAGTCCGGAAACCCGGGAAATTGCCTGGGGCTGTCCATACGGTGGAATATGAGTTGGAATATGGTTCCGATCGGCTGGAAGTTCACCAGGATGCCTTAATTCCACCGGGTTGTAAAGTTCTGATCGTAGACGACTTGATTGCCACAGGAGGCACTGCCGCCGCTACCGCTAAGCTAGTGGAACAAGCTGGGGGCAACTTAGTCGGGTTTGCCTTTGTGATTGAACTCTTGGAACTTCAGGGTCGTCAGTATTTACCAGACGTGCCGATCGTAACCCTGGTGCAATACTAGGATAGTTATTAAGTTCCTGCTCCCTGATTCCCCATCAGTCCCACGTTATGTCAACCTCCGCCCGCACCCGGTTAGAGTCCACGATCGATGCTTTAGGCTCTTTTTTTGTCAGTGATACCTTTGCCTATATTGTTAAGCGATTATTGCAGGGGCTGTTAACCCTGTTTCTCGCCTCAATCCTGTGCTTTGTGATTATTCAACTGGCTCCCGGAGATTACATCGATACCCTGCGGGAGAATCCCAAAATTTCCCCGGAACGGATCGAGCAACTCAAGCAACAATTTGGCTTGGATTGTACCTGGGCAGAGCAAGGAGTACAGAAGTGGCGCTTACCGGGAGCGCTAACCACCCCAGTTTGTTGGAGTGGGCAATATAGTCGCTGGCTCGGACAAATTCTCCAGGGTAACTTTGGTACGAGTTTTGTCTATAACCGATCGGTGGCTTCTCTCCTATGGGAACGGGTGCCAGCGACGTTGTTACTGGCATTCTCCTCGCTCATCGTCACCTGGGCGATCGCCCTGCCGTTGGGCATTATTGGCGCGGTGAATCAGAATAAACTCAGCGATCGCATCCTGCGGGTGATCAGTTACATCGGTCAAGGCTTTCCCAGCTTTATCGCGGCATTGGTGTTGCTGATTGTGGCGCAAAATACGACACCGCTATTTCCCGTCGGAGATATGACCAGTATCAATCATGAGGATCTGACCCCGATCGGAAAAGTCGTCGATATTGTTTGGCACATGATTTTGCCCACCCTGGCTCTTAGCATTACTGGCTTTGCTGGACTACAACGGATTACTCGGGGGCAACTACTCGATGTCTTGCGGCAAGATTACATTCAAACGGCACGAGCTAAGGGATTACCAGAAAATAAGGTCATCTATGTCCATGCCCTCCGGAATGCCGTCAATCCCTTAATCACTCTGTTGGGGTTTGAGTTTGCCAGCCTCTTAAGTGGAGCTTTTATCACCGAGTATTTCTTTAACTGGCCTGGGCTGGGACGCTTAATTTTGCAAGCGATGCAGGCACAGGATTTATACCTGGTGATGGCTAGCCTGATGATTGGAGCCACGATGTTAATCATTGGCAATCTCCTGGCAGACCTATTGCTGAAAGCGGTTGATCCACGCATTAAGCTAGGGGATGCGTAATGTATTCGCAAGTCTATTATTTAGTGCGTTCCCGAGCCGATGGCAGTTATTTAGCGGCTCGACTGGGCGATCGCGAGGCGGCATCGGAAGGCGATCGTCAACCACCCAAACAAGGCTACTTGTTACTTTTTCAAGAACACTTTGATGCCTTGAGTTATTTGAATACGCATGGGGGCGGAACCACCGATCGCTTTGCGGTGGAATCGATTCCCATGAGCCAACTCGAAAGCTTACTCAAACGCTGGGACTTTAGCGGCATCGGCATTGTCCAAGATCCCTTAATTCCCAAAGTCGAATTTTTAGCCCGCCGCTAAGCGATCGCACCATAAGCTACTAAATCCTCAATAAAGTGAGTTCTCACGGCGATCAACTAGAGGCAATATTTTGCCACAATTCTGCTGCTATAAATTTGGACAAGTGACCCACATTTGTTGTTGCAATAACAACCGTTGGAATGGCTAGAGTCATAGCTTGAGCCACCAGAATCATATCACCATCAATTGTTTTGTCACCTGCTGTTGGCTGTCCTTGCTGGCGAGCTTGTGCCCAAAGTTGTGCGGCTTGACGCATTGAGTTCGTTGTAATCAGTAAATATTCAAGCAGCTTAGATAGTTCATCTAAACGAGCCAGCCCTTTGACCTTATTTGCCCGTAGGAGTTCGCGTCGAACCTCATAGTCGGCGATCTCTGGAATCATTACACGGTTACTTGAGCTAACGTGAGCTTGGAGCCATTGGGCACAAGCCAGACTCTCGGCAGACAACTTTGGATTAGTCACTAGACCAAGCGGTCCTGTATCCAATAGGATGACGCGGCTCACCAAGAGATACCTTTCAGTTCAGCAGGAAATAGCTTGCGATCAGATAAGCGATCGTCATCTAAAGCCTGAATTAAATACTGACCTGTTTCCTGCTGTTCCCCTTCACCCTCATCATCAATCCAAGACTGAAGTAAGTTGACCGCTTCAGTTTGCTTTTGCTTCAACAAGATAGAATTTGTCAAAAGTTGTAATGCCAACGCCTCTACAGAAAGCCCATTCTGGCTAGCTTCCTGCAAAAGATACTGCTCTAACTCTGGTGATAGGTTAAGGGTTAGTGTCATAAGCTGTTATTGTAAGGCTTCGTAAAGAGCTGCACTTATTAACGTCCCCGCAGCAGCAAGTGGAACAGCACCAACGCTGTATGTGCCACCAGGCAATACTCCTACCTTACCAATAGAAGCACCTGTAACTGCTCCTCCAGCCACTAGAGCAGTTCCTTCATTCAGGTAATTCGCCTGACAATCACCTGGCTTGGAGTTCAACCCAGCTCGAACCACGCGGCTAACACGATCGAATAACTGCCCCATAGCGCTCCACTCCTAAAGTTGTTCTGCTGGCAACACCCAATGTTCCAAGCTTAAGCGCAATTAACTTGAATGGTTAGCCAAAATCCATAAATTTCTCTAGTCTTTAAAAAATTCTTACCAAGCTAAAGCAATACACCATGTCCCCACGATCGCGCTTCAGAAGTTTGCCATTGTGAGGGAAATCGGATTTCTGGCTCGCAGCGGTATTATCTATCAGCCTGCAACACTTGGGCAGCGGTTAGCTTCAAATCAGGAAAGGTTGGAGAAACAATTGTTTGATTGCCCCGAAATTGCTGAATGTCATACTCCCCATCCACTAACGTACAAATAGAGAGGGTGGGTTGTTTGGGCTTGCCAATGTGTCGAGTCCCCCCTAATCCGGCATAGTCGGCAATCCAATATTCGGGAATGCCCAAAATGGCATAGTCTTCGACCTTACGGGCATAATCATTTTGCCAGTTGTTACTCACTACTTCTGCGACAAGTTTAATTGAGCTACCTAGCGTTAAGATGGATTGCTCAGACCACAGGGATTCTTTGATAAGTTCATTGCGATCGACAACGGCAACGTCAGGTCGGAAGGCTGTGATCCCAATGTTAATAGGGCGTAGGAGTCCTCGCTGAAGCACAAACCAAGGTAAGCCTATGGCATCGATCTGAACACAGAGCTTTGTGGTAATGAAGGCGGCAACTTCTTCATGGGCACCTGTTGGTTCCAAATCGAACACCTCGCCATCAATCAGTTCGTAGCGGTTACCGCCACCATAACGAGCCAGGAACTCGTCAAAGCTAAGTGGTGTCTGTTGAATTGATCGATCGATGGCAATACTCATAAGTCAACCTAGCCCAATTGATGCCCCAAGTCTATCAAATCAAGTATGGGATATGTCTACCGAGTCCCAACACAATGGTTATGCCGCAGTTGCCACTTATTCAAACGCCTGTCGTAATGCCTCTCGCTCCTCTCGTATCTAATCATGCAGCAACCAAGACTCATGCTTGGAATAACTAATCATCATAAAAGTCACTTTGAGCGCCAAGGTCTAACAAATGCAATCGCCCTGATTTCACCAATGCCAAAGATGACTAACTTAAACCAATTGCCTGTAGAAAAGACTGATGACTGAAAATGGTCGTGGGATGGTCTTCCATCACAACTTGCCCCTGGTGCATAACAACAACCCAATCTGCCCAGTCATGAACAAATTGGAGATCGTGGGTCGCAATGACAAGGGTAGTTCCGGTGGCTTGGATCGTGGCAAGCATCTGCCGCAGGTTGCGAACTTGTCCAGGATCGAGATACGCCGTGGGTTCGTCAAGCAGTAGTAAGCGGGGGCGAAGGATCATAATGTCAGCGATCGCCAAGCGCTTTTTTTGCCCCAAACTCAGGTAATTGACTGGAAAATCTGCTAAATCCGTCAGTCTAAATGCCTCCAGAGCCTCCTGGACACGCTGAGCAATGTCCGCATCGGGCAGTCCCAAATTGCACAGACCGTAGGATAGATCCTCTTCTACCGTAGCGGCGACCAGTTGTTCCTCGGGATTTTGGAAGACCAGACCTACCTGTTGGCGAAGCTGGTAGAGAAAGGAGCGATCGTAGCGCAACGGTTGGTTGTCCCAACACACATGCCCTACCGAGGGACGATACAGCCCATTGGCAAGGCGAAACAGCGTGGTTTTGCCACAACCATTTTGCCCAATCACCGCATAGCGCCGCCCTGCCTGGATCCTAAGGGAAAGCTCACGTAGCGTGGGTTTGGGGTTGCAGGGATAGGTGTAGCTTACCTGCTCGAACGTCATCAGCATAGGATGGTGTGATAGTGGAAGCCGGTCAGGGTGAGCAACAATAGATAACCGCCGATCGCTTCGGAAGTGTAGCGGCGATTGGCTTGATAACGGCGGCGATGCCAAACCCGCAATTCCCCGGTGTAGCCGCGAGCGGTCAGCCCCAGCGTAAGCTGCCGATAGTTGTGCAACGTGCGATGCAGCAGTTGTCCCACTAACACACTCAGACTGCGCATTCCAATCCGCCAGGTGCCGTAACCCATGCGCGATTGTTGGGCAGTGAGCAATTCCCCCACCGTGTCGGTCAGGATGAAGATAAACCGATACATCAGCCCCATCAATTCAGTCACCAGGACAGGACATCCTAACCGATTTAAGACACGAATGATCTCGAACATGGGAACCGTTAGCAGGATGAAATAGAGGCAAGAGGTCAGGGCGATCGCCCGAACAAAGACAGCCCTGGCTTGTTCAATCCCCTGCTGGCTCAGATAGAGATAGATGGAACCGATGGGCATGCCCCAAACTACATCGGGTGCAAAAGCTGTCAGGTGATCCACCGTCCCCATGCCAATCAGCAACGCAGGCAGGCTTAATAGGAGAAAACTAATGGGCAGAGATAGAAGTTTGAGATAAATCTGGGCAGGAATTCGAGCATATTTGACCACCCAAAGAAATAGCCAGAGTACCATCAACCCTTGCACATGGGCAGGCGCTAGATAGCCTAATAGAAACAGGGCGATCGCAAATCCAAGTTTGTGTTCTGGAGGAAGCGATCGCAATTGGTTAGTATGGGCTAGCGTATCAATTTGATGGTGCATTCAACCGAATCAACTCAAAGGTTCATTGGGACTCAGAGCCTTATTTTTTGACAGAATTGCGCCCCTTGTATAGCCCAATCACATAACCGATGATCCCAGCACCTATAGCCGCCTGAGAGACAAATAAAAGGCTTTCAATTTCCCCACTGGGCGGTTGAAACACCCCCCCAAACCAGGGTTGATAATCCGGTTGAAGTTCGGCGATCGCGGCTTCAGCCTCCCCATCTGCGCCGCCGTATTCTCCCCGCACGAATATGAGAGGCAACACAGCCAATGCGATCACGGTCAGCACAATTAACCAGGTCCCTTGATGGGTTGACGTTGAGGCCGTAGATGGCGTGTTTTTTGAGGGTTCGTTCATAGCAAAACTCTGGGAATAAATAGATCACAAACAGTGAATTAACCGATCATGCTTGGGGGCGCAAAAGTTTCAGGGTGCGTAACTCATCGGTGGCGTAGGACTGGAGCCAATTCCACACCAACACCGTAAGCAACCCTTCGCTGATCGCCAGGGGAATCTGGGTCAACGCAAAGATTCCAGCAAATTTAGCCAGCGCCGCCAGAAAACCACCATTGGCAGCAGGGAAGGCAAGGGCTAACTGAATCGACGTAACCACATAAGTCACCAGATCACCCAGGGCAGCGGCAAGGAAAACACCAAGTTTTTGCTTACCGCTATTGGCAAAGAGCCGATAAACAGCATAGGCAACCCAAGGTCCGACGATCGCCATCGAAAACACATTGGCTCCCAGTGTGGTCAAGCCCCCATGCGCCAGCAGCACCGCCTGGAACACCAGCACCAGACTCCCCAACACCGTCATCACCGACGGCCCAAACAACACGGCTCCCAATCCCGTACCCGTGGGGTGAGAACAGCTACCCGTCACCGAGGGAATTTTGAGCGCCGAGAGGACAAAGCTAAAGGCTCCAGCCAGGGCAAGGAGCAGCTTGAGTTCGGGATTCTCGCGAGTGATTTTAGTCAGCGATCGCACTCCCCAGATAAAGCAGGGCAACGCCACAACCCACCAAAACACCGCCCAACTAACGGGTAAAAAGCCTTCCATGATGTGCATCGCCTGGGCAGGCTGGGCAGATCCGATCACAAGATAGGCGCTCAAACCTACCATTGCAGCTAATTGCCGCGTTCGATGCAAGTGTTTCATACAAATCTCCTAGAAGAATCAGTTTAAAGCAAAGGTCTTAATTTTTTTGGGTCATTATGGCACTGAGCGATCGCACAATCGGCAGTCCTCCCCACAGTCCTGAAGCAGCAACGGCAGGGTGTTGAGAGTTTAGACAGATGCGACTCAGGAATTACTTAGACCGGTGCTAAACGAAACACAGCACATTGTCGCCAAAGCAGTATCCCAGAGCAGCGCGATATATCTCCCAACTGCTCAATGGGTCAGATGCTGATAGAAAGGTATCGGCAGCAGCATGAATGGAGAATATAGACTGTGCAGCACTAGGGCAGCAGTTAATAAAATACTGGATTGTCACCCGTACCTCGCAGATGTGATGGAGCTTGAATTATTCATCGGCGGGCATTCTGACTGAGAGGTGTTATTCCTCGCTTCACAGCTGCGGGACAGTGCCGGATTTCCACCGGACTTTCCCCGTTACCTCTAGCGGCTGCTCCCCACTAGAACCGATGGCTGAAAGTATATCACTATTAAATGTGTTCCAGTTCAGCCTGACTGTTGGGATGAAATACTCTACTATCGACTAACTTCACTAAGCGTCGAAATCGATCGTTGAGCCACTCAATGCACATGCACTATGTATAGATTTGCTGCCGCTATGGAGAATGAATCGATCGTGTTTGGCGCGGCTCGTCCCGGATATCGTCATGAGCGAGTGACTGAGTGGATTGCATTTATGCAGAATCGGGACATCAAGCGGGTTTGCTGTTTGCTGTTTGCTGCCTGCATCGCAACTGACTCGCTATACCAATTTACTTGATGTCTACCAACAGACCTTTGGACGCGATCGCGTCTGTTGGATCCCGATCGAGGATTTTCACCTTGCCACCCCCGACATTCTCATCCACCAAATTTTGCCGTTCTTAGCCACTGCGGATCAAACTAATCAAAAGGTGGTGGTTCACTGCTCGGGCGGAATTGGGCGCACAGGGCATGTTTTAGCCGCTTGGCTGGTGGCTGGACGCGGACTTGCTCCCAAAGCCGCGATCGCGGCGGTGAAACAAACGGGGAGAAATCCCTACGAAGCTGTAGTTGCAGCACCATTTAAAGGGCGCAATCCGTGGCAAGTGGCGGCAGAACTTAACCGGCTATTAGATGAATGCGATCGATGGAGAAGCCAGCTTTCTTAATGGTGATGAGGAGTATAACCTAGAAGTTGGTGATTTTCAGGTCAATGAACCTATATTGATCTAAAGCCTCTATATTTTTTCACATGATTAATTAGCTCTTTCACAGCCGACATGGAAATTGTTACGATCGCCAACTGATAAATCCCAACCAAAATCAGGTTTCATAGCCATAATTAGGTGCGATCGAAAAACCTACCTCACCATTTTGACCCACATCAACAGATTCTTCAAAGTTGGAGATACTTAAGCTCAACCCAAGCAAAAGCTTACGTGAGCCTAATGATTCTAACTCCCAACCAAGCAGCTTTCAGATGTATTCTCATGAAATTTAGGAGGAGTAACATCGAAGTTGTGCGGCGGCAGATAACACCGAACACCCACCGATAACCTTTGACCTTTGTACCGTCTGCACCAACGCAATATTGGGCTGTAGCTGTTGGAATATTCTACAAACCTAGCCATCCTCGCAAGGATTGCTCAAGTTGGTCGGCATCGTCCTTAGCCAACTGACCAATCACTTTGATTACCAAACTTTCATGCACTGTGTACACGCCTCTTTTGACTGCGGTTTCTACGTTCAATCCTGCTGCTGCCCACTCAGACAACACAAACTCTCCTGCCAGTAATGAGCTTGTTTTGCTTGTCAGAGGAGTAATGAGAATGTCTTGAGATGGATGCGCTGTACTTACAACAACAGCAGGTCTTACCTTTGAACTCGACAAATCTGAGAAGGGATAGCGCACTAGAATCACGTCATGCTTGGAGTAGCTGGGCATACACATCGTCCTCAGCATTGTCCCAGACGGCATCAAGGGATGTTTGGCTTGCCTGTAGCCAAAATTCAGCCTCATCGTCAGGTAAAACTGTTACCAGCACTCTTACCCCTTCTGGGAGTTCTGCTGATTCCAGCAGCTCAATTTTCCCTTGCCGAACCGTAGCCCAAAGCGTTTTTAGCATATCTGTTGAATGAGACCATGCCCTGATTTTATGCCGTAATCCCTATTTGTGCGTTCGGCTTTGCCGTCTCGGAGAGAATCGCCTCGCCAACCCCCTTAAAGCAATGCCGCACAGATAACCTCAAAGTAGATTAACCTTTGATACTTACAGATAACACTGCTGTACCATCCCCACCAGAATATGAAGCAGTCCAACGGTTCGGGTCAGCGGTTGCTAGCACCTTTGCATCCAACCCAAGCGGCTTCAGTCAATCCGCTGCACCCGAATTGTTAGGCTTCAATTTGGTTGGATTGTATAAATTCAAGAAATTCTGGTGACTCCACTAGGGTTTTCAAACTACTACCCATTGCCTTTATCATCCATCCCAGTTCTTCGAGATGAGCCAGTAGTCGAGGATTCTGTTCATCTAAAAGACCAATGAGTTTACGGTAGTCTTCTATGCAAGTGGTATCAAGAAGTGCCAAGTCTTGATGAATCAATTTGTTGCGCTCAACTACTATCTTTGAAAGAGCACGTTTCTGAGATTTCTGGAAGTCTGGATCACTATAAGTAACAAGGAAGGAAACAGAGAATTCGGAATTAGAAGGAGGCACTGTGGCTTCGACGTGGCTACCATCTACTAAAACATTCTTATGAAATTCTTGAACTAGCTTGCCTAAAGTTTCTTTACGATTTTTAACATGATCTCTATAAAACTGTTCTGAAGTTGTACCCCTCGTTCCTTTAAATTGACTAACCGCGAGTAAGTATTTTAGGACTGCTTCAATTTTTGAAAAGTTGACTATATTTCTCCCAAGCTTTCTAAGTGCTTCAGCTCTGACAGTCTCAATATCAATATCTACTGGTTCATTCATAGAAAGTCTTATTGAAGCAAAGTATAAGTTGACTCCCACAGCAGAGGAATGACCACTGGACAAGCACAACCTGTAAAAGAGTGAAGCCTAACAATGAATAGACGGAATTTTTCTGCCTAAGATCCCATTTTGGGTAGATAGGCAGAACGATTCGGCATAACACTCCAAATTTAGTGTTTAGCTAGATTATTTCTGCATAATACGCCACTCAAGCTGCATCGAGAGAATCTTTCTACCTAATTTCAGATCCTTCGGGAAATACAAGACAACCTGAGCTTGGATATCAGATGAGTAACTTTACATCTGCCTTCACGATCGCGCCTCGGATATTTGTCGTTGTTGAGAAAAGATGGGCGATCGTGGAAAATCTGTGTAAGCAATTCACAAAAGTAATCCGCTGATACCAGAGTGTAAGAAAAACAAACCAAAAATAAGCGAAACAACAATGGTGATTGGACGGCTATTATTAGTCAACCAGGCTGAAAGTTGAGTCAGTAGAAACTTCGAGCGTTTGGGGATGAGGATACGGGTCAAAATCGGGAGCAACAGCAACGATTCAGCTAACAAAATGAAGAGTAAGTATACGATCGCGCTCGATTGCTGATTCAATTGCGCTGCTGCGATAGTAGCTAGTGCACTAAGGGTAAAAACCCATAACTTTGCTGCAATCAACGGTAGTCCGAGTCCAATTCCAAACGCTTTGAGCGGAGTTAAACTATCAATTATGGTTAACCCTTTGGGAGCGGGATCGTCTGGATCGTTCTCTCCACACCATTTTTTATAAGCGGTGATTAGTAAGAGAATGCCAAGCACTAGGAGCAATGTTGAAATTATTGGATTTTTACCGTTACTTCCCTCACCGAATGCCGAAGATTCGGACAAAACCCAACCAAAAATCAGACCTTGGAACAGACGTGTAATCGTCATTCCAATGACATAAGCTATAGCCTTCAATAGTCCCTGATTGGGGCTTTTGAGTAGTAACAAACCGATGATGATTTGCACAGGCACAACAGCACTGCCGATGATATAGGGTAGGAGCGAGACAAACAGGGTTTCCATAGAATACTCTTACCTAGTGATAGAACCTACAAGTCTCCAACCCTTAGCAGTCCCACCATCACGACAGGTTATGTATGAGTGCAAGGATTATGCTGATGGTCGCGCTCATGCATAATATTCTGATTGTAAAATAATTTGACTTCTGCTTAGCTTAATTGACTGCTTTCACAAGGATTAAGGCATGCAACGGTTTCCTTAAGCAGCAGCGAGCAATACAACAAATTGCAATTGCGTGACAATTTCTAACAACAACTGAAGAATTGTAAGCCAGGGCAGACTAGGGGTGCTTAAGGTTTTTATACTAAAGCCAATTCCTGTCGTTTGTAAGTTGAACGAGGAGACCCCTACAATGGTTCACACATACGAAGTGCTGGTAGACATCCGGGAATACTTCGATGCCAGCGCCTCTCATAACGAAACTACCCGGTACGAGATTGATGCCGAGTCTAGAGCCAGAGTTGATGGCATGGCCCGCGCCAAAGCGAGAGCCGAACACCCGAAAGGCACAGAATATGACGTTAGAGTCACCAGGCTACTGCGATAAGCCTTAAACCGTGACCCCTTCCAAGTCTTCATCCGTTAAATCATATAGTTCACGAAGCTGGCTCAACGTATCCTGATCTGGGTTCCAAAAGCCACGACCATGCGCCTCTAGCATTCTGCCAATGATATTGCGAAACGCTTCTGGGTTCGATTGACGAAGTTTTTCTGCCATCTCTGCGTCGAGGGCATAAGTGCTAGCCGCTTGGTCATACACCCAGGCATCTTGGAAGTCTGCCGTGCCACCCCAACCAAGGAGCGCTGTCATGCGTTGGGAGATTTCATAGGCACCGCCAGATCCCTGCTCTGCCATCGCTTCCGCCCATTTAGGGTTGAGCAGCTTCGTGCGATATTCCATCCGCAACAGGTCTTCCAGTTTGCGGGGAGTGGTGTCCTGCGAAAAGCTTTCGACAAAGTTAGCCGTCACTTTGCGACCGCGTTGCTGTTCTGCGGCTTTCTTTAAGCCCCCTGTATTCGCATAGTATTCCTGGATGTCGGTCAAGCCATATTCGATCGAATCGATTTCCTGCACAATGCGATCGCAGCTATTCAGCAGCGTGTTCAGCACTTCCGGGCGGGCTTGTCCTTTGTCCTGCCGACCATAA
The DNA here is from genome assembly GCF_050753385.1 of Pantanalinema rosaneae CENA516. Classification (NCBI taxonomy): domain Bacteria; kingdom Bacillati; phylum Cyanobacteriota; class Cyanophyceae; order Leptolyngbyales; family Leptolyngbyaceae; genus Pantanalinema; species Pantanalinema rosaneae. Next base: position 35,108 of record NZ_JBLZFZ010000039.1, on the reverse strand, counting down.
CTGAAGGCATTGCGGCTTTGCCAGGTTTGCCCCAATTCGTTACCCGATTCCCAATTAGAGGCAACGACTTGATCGTTGACCAACGAGCCGAAATCACCCGCCGGATTGGAGAATAGTCGGGCTGACGTGTTATCAATGCCTTGGGATTTTAAGCTCAGGGCGTGTTTGCGAATGAAGTTGGCTGACTCTGGTTCGTCGGCTTCAGCGGCACGCCGGAATAAATCATCGAGCAATTCAATAATGTTGACGAAACTATCGCGGAAGATACCGGATAGATTTGCCAACACATCAATCCGGGGATGTCCCACTGCCGCTAAGGGTTTCAATTCATAGCGGACAATGCGCCCTGTGCCTTCTTTGACGGGTTCCGCCCCGACTAATTCCAGCAGAATTCCTAACGATTCCCCTTTTGTTTTGATGGCATCTAACCCCCACAACATCACGGCGATCGTTTCGGGGTAACTCTGGTGTTCCTGCAAATGTTGCTCAATCAGCTTGCGGGCAATCTCGCGACCGCGTTCGTATGCGGCGGGAGAAGGCATCCGATAGGGATCGAGGGCATGAATGTTGCGTCCGGTCGGCAGTACACCCATGCCATCCCGTAACAAGTCGCCACCGGGAGCGGGCGGAATATATTCGCCATTCAATCCCCGCAATAAGTTGGTTAACTCATCCGTAGTTTGAGTCAATAATGACCGAATGGCGATCGCTTCCTCGATCGTCGGCTGCATCGATTCAAGGTCAATCGATTTCCCGGTTTCCCGTTTGTAGTAGGTGGTTGCCACTGCGATCGCCGCAGGTAAATCTGCTCCATTGGCGATCGGGTCAATTACGGCTAAGGGTAAGCGATCGCCAAAATAAGCCTCTAAATATTGCGTCAGTTGTTCCGGTGACGGCACAGCCCCCAACACATGCAACCCTGATGAGAACAGGCGATTCTCTAGCACTTGCAAATAGTCGTAGAGCTTGACCAGATAGCGATCGAACACATCCTGACTAAACAAGCGAGCATTCTCTGGCGTAAATTCAATCCCTAAATGGCGGGCCTCCTCAAACGGACAATCGGCATTAATTCCGGCATCGACAATCTTTTTGCAAATCGCATCCTTCAGTACGGCATTCTTCTGCGGGTCTTCGCGATACTCGGCAATCAAATCTCGCAACGCTACCAATTCCTTATACAATCCGGCTCGACCATAGGGCGGCACATTGTGGGAAATCAACACGCCATAGCCGCGCCGCTTTGCCAGAATCGACTCCGAGGGATTATTGGCGGCATAGACATAGAGATTCGGCAGATTACCCAACAAAATATCTGACCAGGAATAGCCGGTATTGCCCAAGGGTGAACCTGGTAACCATTCCACGGTGCCATGCATACCAAAGTGGACGATCGCCTGGGCCCGAAACTCCTCCTGTAACCATTTGTAGAAGGCGGCGTATTGAGGATGGGGGGTTAAATCTCGCTCAAACATCAATCGCATCGGATCACCGGCTACCCCCAAAGGCGGCTGCACCCCAATCCAGACGTTGCCTAGTTGCACTCCGCCTAACAAAAACTGATCGTCCAGGGTTTTAATCCCCGTTTCGGTGAGAGACTTCCAACATTTTTCAATTCGGGAGGTTTGCAAATAGCCCAGCCAACGTTCTAGCTGACGCACGTTCACCGTTGTCCCCGCCACAAAACTGGGAGTTGCCACATGGGTCGTTCCCACCACTTGCAAACTACTAATTTCATCCGCCGCTTTTACCCGATCGAGCAACTCTTCACCCTCCTCCGGCAAGTCGGCGATCGTGTAGCCCTGCTCTTTCAGAGCTTGCAGCAATTTCAAGAGAGACTGCGGCACATTCAACAATGCGGCTGTTCCTACCGCTCCATATCCCGGTGGAAACCCATACAGAATAATGGCAATCCGGCGATCGGTGGCGGGAGTTCGGCGTAAGGCAATCCAGTGTTTCAGGCGATCGGTCAGGCGTTTGACGCGATCGGGAACTAGATAAATGTCTTCGCCCACCAAGCCACCCAACGGAATTGTATCGATCGCCCCATCCAACTCCGGCAAGGCATACAACACCACACTCTGCAAACCGCCCACCCCCTGCCGTGTCCAGGAATGAATATCTTGAATCAACAACGGGGCTGCCACGATGTAGGGAATATTCTTCGCCGTCAGAATCCGTTTCGCCACCTCCACTTGCCGCCCCGCTTCCATCGAACCCGCCGGACCACCGACCAACGGAAACCCGATCGTCGAAACGATCGCATCGACAATGACCGCTTGCTCAGACAACGATGGTGTTTCCTTAATCCCCCGCAGCCGTTGAGTTTGCTCATACTCCGTCGTCAGCAAATCTCGTACCGCCACATGCCCCTCTACCCCATTGATAAAGATCGGCACCGGCACAATTCCCGCCTGCTCAAACGATCGAATCAACTGCGGAATATAGGGCTGCTTCGTAATCACATGCTTGCGATACAACAGAATCCCCACCCTCGGCAGTTGTTCTCCCCCATCTCCCCCATCCCCCTTATCTCCCTTATCTCCCTTATCTCCCTTATCTCCCGCACCCCCAACCTTCCGTCCCAAATACCACCTCAAATACTCCCGTGGCGACTCAAAGTAACCCACATAATCCGGGTGCAACAAGCCAATATTCGGCGTTTCTAGCGGAGGCGGAATTTCTCCTACCGTCAAATTCAAATACTTTTCTGCCAGCGTCCAGAACAGCGCCGCCACATTTTCTGTTCCCCCCGCATTCCAATAGCCGTAGATAATCAGCCAGTTGCGGAGATCTTGAACTTTGCCGATCGGAATAAATTTCAGTAACTTCGGGCCCGTTTTCAGGAAGCTGATATACCCCGCTAACTTATCTTCTTCCCGCCCATTACTAAACTTGCTGAGAATAAACTGTACGGGTTTCGGCATCCCCTTCGGCTTATCCCCGATCGCGAATTTACCCAACTGCGTCAAACTCATTAATTCCAACGCCGACTCAAACACTAAGCGAATCGGAATCTGCTGCACCCGTTCCCGCAGCCATAGCACCTGATCATAGTCAAACAACAGACTGGCAAAAAATACCTGTGCCCCTTGCAGTGCCGCCTCCACTTGATCCGGTTTTGCAGCTAAATCCCGATCGCTAAAGATCTGGATATCGAGCGCCGGACAACGAGATTGTGCCAATGTTGCCGCTTGTCGATACAGATCGGCATTAAACGATTCAAATCCAGCAATTAGGACAATTCGCGGCATAGGAAAACGCTCAACCCGAAACAGTTATTCACACTTCCGATTCTAAAGGAGTTGTCAGGTTAGAACTGGGAATAATAAATCAACCGAAGTAAATCGATCTTCTTGCTCACCTGCCCCATTTTCTTCATCCTATGCCCTGGCTAACTTTGCACCGACGGACTACTGCGATCGCTCTCCTGACGCTGCTAACTGGATGCTCTATTCAGATCGCCAGCCCACCACCGACCCCATCCCCTAGCACCTCGCCGGTAGCCAGTAGTCAACCTACACCTCAACCTATTCAGACAACATCACAACCGACTAAAGCTCAAAATTCTCAAGCCGTTGCCTTCAACAATCAAGGAGTGCAGCAGTTAAGTAGTGGGAATTATCAAGCAGCATTGAAGCAGTTTAACCAAGCGATTCAAAACGATGCCAAGATGCCAGAAGCCTACTTAGGCAGGGGGTTGACCTACGCCAGTTTGGGGAATCGCCGAGCAGCAATTAAAGACTACGATCGAGCCATTCTGCTCAATCCTAAATTTGCCGCCGCGTATCAAAATCGCGCCGATGAATATGTGGCGTTAGGCAATAAGAAAAATGCGATCGCTGATTTGACCACTGCGAATCAACTGTTTAAACAGCAGGGTAATCAAGCCCAGGCGGCGGTTGTGCAGGAACAATTAAACACTTTAAATCCACCTAAACCCACTGTTGCAATAGCAGCTACACCAACAGTGACGGCTGAAATGGCATTGGCAATGCACCTACGCAAAGTGGGCGCAAAGATATATGGCACCTATTGGTGTTCCAGTTGCAATCATCAGAAGGACAAATTCGGTCAGGCAGCCCAATACATTACTTATATTGAATGTGACCCTCGGGGCACCAATGCCCGCCCCGATCTCTGTAATCGAGCCAACATTTCAGCTTATCCGACCTGGGAAATTAATGGGCAATATTATGTCGGCAGCTATCCGTTAACCGCTTTAGCCGATCTATCAGGGTATCGAGGCTCTCGCGATTTTGGTGGATAGGGATCGATCGGCTTCTAACTCAGCAATCACCTTTGCCAATACCGACTGTCTGGATGCCTCCAGATGAGCCAACTGATTGCACTTAACTGAAACTGAGATAACCGATTCCCCCACTCTGTCTCACAAATCTTATATGTCACACGAGCCAAGACCGATCGCCATTCATGCCACTACCGCCCCAGCCCGAATTAAGCCTTCTAACTACCCTGAACCCTTCGCCACTCGGATGGTCGGTAGAGAAAAGCGTCCGCTCGGTGATTTATTTGGTCTGACCAACTTCGGGGTGAATTTGACCCGCTTGTCCCCTAATGCCGTTTCCGCCCTCCGCCATGCTCATACCAAACAAGATGAGTTTATTTACATCTTGCAAGGACATCCCACGCTATGCACTGATGCTGGGGAAACACTACTTGCTCCTGGTATGTGTGCAGGCTTCCCAGCAGGTACGGGCAATGCTCATCATCTGATCAACAAAACAACTGAGGATGTCGTGTATCTAGAAGTGGGCGATCGCACACCAGGCGATGCCGGACACTACCCTGATGACGATCTCCAAGCTCTATTGGTGGAGGGCAAGTGGCAATTTGTTCACAAAGATGGCACCCCCTATTAAAGCCAACCCACAGATCAGGGCATGACCTCTGCCAGCCAGCAAAATTCCACCACCCCATCTCTCTCCCCTGCCTCATCTCCCTCACTTCCCCTATCTTCCCCCTCCCCTCTCTATCCCCAGCCTCTACCCGTTGTTGCCGTTACCCTGTACCCTAGAACCTGTAGGCGTTGACAGAAACAGCGAATGGCTCTGGAATATCCTGACGATTTGAAATATTTGGACTCCCATGAGTACGCTCGGCTGGAGGGAGACATTGCCACGATCGGCATCTCAGCCTTTGCCGTCGATCAGTTGGGAGACATTGTGTTCCTGGAATTACCGGACGTGGGGGATGCCGTCGAAAAGGGGGAGAAGTTTGGCACAGTGGAATCGGTGAAAGCCGTGGAAGATTTGAACTCTCCCGTGTCTGGCACAGTGATTGAAAGTAATGCACCGCTCCTTGATGCACCCGAACAACTAGCCGATGATCCCTATGGGGCAGCCTGGTTAATTAAAGTCCGAGTAAATGATCTGGATGACCTGGATGATGCTTTATCGGCAAATGAATATCGATCGCAGGTCGAAGGCGAATAAGCATTATTTGAATCGCTCATCTCACTGCAATCGCTTAACTCAATCACCTTAAATACACCACCAGTCGAGGTTTGGCAGTAAGGATAGCCTACTCGATCGGTGGTTATTTGTTAGAGCTGATCAGTAAAGTCGGATGCTTCGGGTGGATTTGTTGCAAAATATAAAGAGCGTCGTCTGCGGCGGCACCAAAGCACCTAATCCCTTGAGTCTTCTATGCTAGAGCGTTCCATGGAACAGTCCGATATCACTGCTAATGCTGACCATCCAACCGTTACAAGTTATTCTGCTGCTCCAATTAAACGTGGAACGCCAATGAATTCTACTGCTGCCGCGATCGCGGCATCGCCTCTAGCCTATACCGACTGCTTTACCGATCGACATATTGGTCCGAATGATGCCGATATTGCCGAAATGTTAAAGGTAGTGGGGTTCGACAGCTTGGAGGCATTAATTGATGCCACGATTCCGGCAGCGATTCGGCTACAACGACCGCTGCACTTAAATCCTGCCAAGAGCGAGTATGAACTATTGCAGGAACTCAAAGAGATTGCTGCCGAAAATCAGGTTTTTCGTTCCTTTATTGGCATGGGATATGCCAACTGCATTACCCCGCCGGTGATTCAGCGCAACATTTTGGAGAATCCCGGCTGGTACACGCAATACACGCCCTATCAACCGGAAATCTCCCAAGGTCGGTTGGAAGCGCTACTGAACTTCCAGACCATGATCACCGATTTGACGGGACTGGAGATCGCCAATGCGTCCCTATTAGATGAAGCGACGGCGGCGGCTGAAGCCATGTTTATGAGCTATGGGCTGCATAAGGCGGGAGCCAAAGCCTTTTGGGTGTCGGACGCGTGCCATCCCCAGACGATCGCGGTGGTGCAGACCCGCGCTAAAGCGTTAGGCATTGAGGTGATCATCGGCGATCATCGTCAGTGCCAATTTGATCAAGCGGTGTTCGGCGTATTACTGCAATATCCGGCAACCGATGGCGCGATTTACGACTATCGAGAGTTCTGCGATCGCGCTCATGCGGCGGGAGCATTAGTCACGGTTGCGGCGGATCTCTTGAGTCTGACCAAATTAAAGCCACCGGGAGAATTCGGCGCAGATATTGCGATCGGCAATACCCAACGGTTTGGTGTGCCTCTGGGGTATGGTGGCCCTCATGCCGCATACTTTGCCACTAAAGAAACGTTTAAGCGACAACTGCCAGGTCGGCTCGTTGGAGTCTCCAAGGATGCCGAAGGTCGTCCGGCGTTACGGTTGGCATTGCAAACGCGGGAACAACATATTCGCCGAGATAAAGCCACCAGCAATATTTGTACGGCGCAGGTGTTATTAGCCATTATTGCCAGTATGTATGCCGTCTACCACGGGGCACAGGGACTTCGGCAAATCGCCGATCGCGTCCACTGTTTGACCGGAATTCTGGCGGCGGGTTTGCAACGGTTAGGCTACACCCTGGGCACAGAACCTTACTTTGATACATTGCGGGTAGAAGTCCCTGAGGGGCAAGTCGATCAGATTCTTGCCCGCGCCCATTCCCATCAGATCAATTTGCGGCGAATTAGCGATCGCGCGATCGGGGTATCGCTGGATGAAACGGTGTGTTCCGATGATTTGATTGCCTTATTCCAAATCTTCGCCGGAGAACAGGGAGCGCACTTCACGCCCGAGGATTTGCTGCATTGCCCCGTATCGTCCCTACCCTCGGAGTTGGTGCGGACTTCTTCCTATCTCACCCATCCCGTTTTTAATACGCATCACTCGGAAACCGAATTGTTGCGTTACATCTATCAATTGCAGGCGAAGGATCTATCGCTGACCACAGCCATGATTCCGTTGGGTTCCTGCACCATGAAGCTGAATGCCACAACCGAAATGTTGCCTGTTACCTGGGCAGAATTTGGGCAAATTCATCCCTTTGTGCCGCTAGAACAAACTCGCGGCTATCAAACTCTGTTTGAACAGTTAGAACAATGGTTAGCGGAGATCACCGGATTCGCTGGCATTTCCCTCCAACCGAATGCGGGTTCCCAGGGCGAATATGCTGGACTGTTGGTGATCCGGCAGTATCACGAATCTCGCGGGGATACGCATCGGCAGGTTTGTTTAATTCCTCAATCTGCTCATGGCACGAATCCGGCAAGTGCAGTGATGGCTGGAATGCAAGTCGTGGCGGTGGCCTGTGATAAAGACGGCAACATTGATATCGCTGACCTGCGAGCTAAAGCCGAACACCATCGCGATCGCCTGTCGGCCTTGATGGTCACCTACCCTTCCACGCATGGCGTGTTTGAAGAAGGCATGATCGAAATCTGCGAAATTATCCATGCCAACGGCGGACAGGTTTACATGGATGGTGCCAACATGAATGCCCAGGTGGGCTTGTGTCGTCCAGCAGACTTTGGGGCGGATGTCTGTCACTTAAATCTGCACAAAACTTTCTGTATTCCCCACGGTGGTGGTGGCCCTGGCATGGGACCGATCGGAGTAGCCAAGCATCTCGTGCCTTTTCTCCCCCAACATCCCGTGATTGCCGTGGGCGGAGAACAAGGAATCGGAGCGGTATCCGCTGCACCCTGGGGTAGTCCGAGTATTCTGCCGATCTCTTGGGTTTACATCGCGCTAATGGGAGCCGAGGGCTTAACGAAAGCGACTCAGGTCGCCATCCTCAACGCGAATTACATCGCCAAACGCCTGGAAGGTCATTATCCTGTCCTCTACAAAGGTCAACAGGGGTTAGTAGCGCACGAATGTATTATCGATCTGCGGCAATTTAAGAAAACCGCCGAAATTGAAGTCGATGATATAGCGAAACGGTTGATTGATTACGGTTTCCATCCGCCTACCGTGTCCTGGCCGGTTGCGGGAACGATCATGGTAGAACCAACGGAAAGCGAATCGCCAGCCGAACTCGATCGCTTCTGTGATGCGCTCATCGCCATTCGGGAAGAGATTCGAGAAATTGAAGTGGGCAAGGTCGATCGCCAGAATAACCTGCTGAAAAATGCCCCTCACACGGCCAGCGCTTTAATGGCAGACGAGTGGAATCGTCCCTATTCCCGGCAACGTGCGGCTTACCCGACCACCTGGACACGGGACAATAAATTCTGGGCATCTGTCAGTCGGATTGATCAAGCCTACGGCGATCGTAATCTTGTTTGTACCTGCCTACCCATGGAAGCGTACCAATAATCACGCCTGCCAGGGATTCACGATGTTTACTCCGGTCTCTCGAAAATCATTCGTATTCCGAGTTGCTAAGTGAAAATCTCCCCGCAGCGCAATCGCGGCAATCAGCGAATCAATGGCAGGCATCGGATGACCATTTCGTTCTAGCCTGCCTGCCAGTTCTCCCCAAATCAGCATTGTTTCCAGATCAATTTCAGCAATTCGATCGGCAAAGCGAACCAGTAATTCCTGATGCAGCCATTCATCCAATTGCCTTTTGCGGCGAGAATCTGGAAGTCTTGTAATTCCTTTGCTGATTTCGCCGATTGTAATCACGCTCAAGTAAACATTAGGAGGAGGTAATGCATCTAACCAAGCAATAACCTGCTGATTGGGCTGTTTGGTAATCAATTCCGAGATGACACACGTATCGAGCAAGAATCTCATAGAGCGAGATCAGGTCGGGCTGGACTGGGATCACGGTTTAAGTCTAGTTCTTCGCTAACTTCAGCTAACGGTGAGGTGTGAAAAAACTCGGATAGCTTTTGTTGGGAACGCATCATTTGGTGATATTCAGCAGAAGACAGGATGATCGCGACTTCTACCCCATGCTGAGTGATCACTTGCGGTCCATGATGAATTGCTTCATCCACAACTTCGCTAAACTGATCCTTTGCTTCCTGAAGTTGCCAAATTCGAGCCATAGAGGTTTTCTAGCTAGACTGTCTAATTTCATTGGTTTTAGTCTAGCAACTTGTCTAGCTTAGGAACGTTACACTGGAAGGGAGAGCGGGGAATGGAGCATGGTACAAACGATTCAAGCCAGCGAATTATCGCTTCATGAGGTTGAGGCTAGATTTGGGTTACAAGAGGCGAATGAGCCGTCATTCTTTCCAGAGTTTTGGCAAAACTTACCTGAACTAACCGAACCAGAACAGCGATCGCTGGATGAAATCAAAGCGAACTTTCTGTATTTGAAGAAATATCCCATGAGTGAAGAGGCAGTCAAATTAGTGATTGTCTCACCTCTGTTAGCCATGTCAGGGTTTTATCGCCCCCCCTTTCATCTGAGAACTGAAGCACCGATTCAAATTGCACTTGAAGCTGACGATGCCATTGTGCGAGGACGGATTGATGTCCTGGTGTTGCAGGATCAATTCTGGGTAATGGTGGTGGAATCAAAAGAAGCTGGCTTTTCAGTCAATGCAGGCATAGCACAGACGATCGCTTACCTGGCGGCAACCCCCCATCCCGATCGTCCTGCTTTTGGACTGATCACGAATGGAACAGAATTTTTATTTGCCAAGCTCGTTAAATCGACGAATCAATATGGGTTTGCAGACCTGTTTACCTTGCAGCGACGACATAACGATCTATACAACGTTGCCAGTATTTTGCAGCAGTTACGCCAAACGATCGCTCGTTAAGACGATTCGATTTGACGATTATTCCTAACAATTCCAGTTCATTATTCCCACAACGCTTCAATGCCAGAGTCTCCGTTTGCGGCAGAACGCTTATTATTCACGCCGACCACTCCCGAATCAGATGCCATCCCGGTCATCTTTGCCTTCCCAAATGAATATAGTGTGGGGATTACCAGCCTGGGGTATCAAGTGGTTTGGGCAACCTTAGCCACGCGATCGGATGTGCAAGTCAGCCGCTTATTTACTGATGTGCAGGAATCATTACCCGCGAATCCAGAATTGCTGGGGTTTTCCCTCTCCTGGGAACTAGATTACGTCAATATTCTGAACATGCTGGAGGCGTTAGCGATTCCGATCGAAACCCGCGATCGCATCTCTGAACATCCCTTAGTGTTTGGTGGTGGGCCTGTATTGACGGCAAATCCCGAACCCTTTGCTGACTTTTTTGATGTGATTTTGTTAGGGGATGGCGAAATTTTATTAGCGGCATTGATTGAGGGTTACAAAGCCATTCGTCATGCCGATCGCGCTACTCAACTGCGACATTTAGCCAAAATTCCGGGGATTTATGTTCCCAGTTTGTACGAAGTCACTTATCACAGTGCGGAGGCTGGAGTAGCGGATATACAACCGATCGATGCAGATATTCCGGCTCAAATTGATAAGCAAACTTACCGGGGGAATGTGCTATCTGCCTCAACGGTGGTCACCGAAAAAGCCGCCTGGGAAAATATTTATATGGTCGAGGTAGTCCGCAGTTGCCCAGAAATGTGTCGCTTTTGCCTCGCTAGTTATTTAACCCTGCCGTTTCGGACAGCCAGTATCGAAGAATCTTTGATCCCCGCGATCGCTCGGGGTTTACAAGTCACCGATCGCCTGGGATTACTGGGTGCATCAGTCACCCAACATCCTGAATTTGAAAGCTTACTGGATTATTTAAATCGTCCCGAATATGACCACGTTCGAGTCAGTATTGCCTCCGTTCGGACTAATACTGTTACTCCCAAACTGGCAGAAACCCTGGTGAAACATGACACCAAATCCGTCACGATCGCCGTCGAAACGGGTAGCGATCGCTTACGACAAATCATTAACAAAAAACTGTTGAATCAGGAGATTGTTCAAGCGGCGATAAATGCCAAAGCAGGTGGTTTAAGTAGTTTGAAATTGTACGGTATGGTGGGTCTGCCCGATGAACAGACGGAGGATTTAGAACAGACCGTTGCCATGATGCGGCAGCTTAAAAAAGCGGCTCCTGGTCTACGGTTAACTTTGGGATGTAGCACCTTTGTGCCAAAAGCCCATACCCCGTTTCAATGGTTTGGCGTGAATCGACAAGCGGAAAAACGCTTGCAATTCCTGCAAAAACACCTACGTCCCCACGGCATAGATTTTCGACCTGAAAGCTACAACTGGTCAGTGATTCAGGCGTTATTGTCACGGGGCGATCGCCGCCTATCTCAACTCCTCAAACTAACACGACATTATGGCGATTCCCTGGGTAGCTATCGACGGGCATTTAAAGAGCTACGTGGTCAGTTACCCGATTTGGACTTTTACGTGCATCGTGACTGGCAACCGGGTCAACTGCTGCCCTGGAGCCATTTACAGGCGGCTCTACCACCAGCTACTTTGCTCAAACATCTGACCTCGGCAACCGAGCAATTTACTCCAGCTACCACGATTATTCGTACTTCCTCATGAAAACAGACTAAATATCACAATCCGCCATGATTTTTTAAATCAGTAGATTCTGTCACGTCCGAATCCCCAAACCCTTACGCCTATCCTCCATTCAGGTGCTTAAAGTACGGCAACTCGAATCCGAGAGTGTTACTGTAGACACACTCCAATCAGAGGGGTACGTTATCCTGAGAAAGGAAGCAATCGACGTTCACTTTGCAAATTCCTCCTCACCCTAATTCCCTATGACTAGTTCTAACCCTTCATTCGGAGATACTTTTTCCATGAGAAACCTCCCTCAGGAAACGCTGGATCGATTGCCGGAAGATTCCCAGATTTGGCACAACCTGAAGCAAGCAATCGCCGCCAGTTCTGGCTTCCGTCGTTGGCAATTGGAACATAGTGTAGACGATCGCTTACCTAACCAAGAGTTAGACACGTTGGTGCATCGCTATTTGCGCGAAACACTAGAAACCCTGGCTTACTAACTGAGTCGGCGATCTAGATTAATATTTCTCCTGTAGAGGCAGACATTGCTAATGTAGCCAGAACCCACTGGCTAGCTCAGATCTTTAGCACTATCTGCCCCTATATTTTTTATGTAATTCCAAATTTTTTAGCCTTATCCCATTTAGAGCGATCGCGGATATGTTGCTCCAGTTGCTAGAAGTGTGGTCAGTCAACCCCATTCTGCGCTTTTGATCCTCGACGAGCGCTCTGCGATAGAGGTTGACAGCAGCCCTGGTTATCCCTGAAGCCCGAATGTCCAGACTCCCGCTACACGAATCTCCATCGCCAGTTTGATGGATCGAGAAACTTTTTTTGTTAAGACACGTCATGGAAGCCTTCGTCGATCGGGAATGATGATGAATTAAGCTGCCTGAAATAAAATATTTGCTGACGATCGCTAGCGGCTAAATCAAGTTTTGCAACGAGTCGGATCAGCTTGAATAGTTTTCACTATCCTGCATAAAGTTTGTCAGGGATCGCGTCATCGCCAAACTGGGAGTTTCAAACCTATGAACCAACTTCTCCTCCACTTCGCTACCCCAATTCGAGTTGGCTTCGTCACCCTTTTGCTCGGCGCTAATAGCCTGGGTCTGTTGGCGACTCAACCGCTCGCATTCGCCCAAACTATTCAGCCATCCATATCAGTTGCCCAAGCACCAGCGGGGATGACGGTACTTTACGTGAATCCCATGGCTAACAATAGTCAGGATGCTCCGGGAGCCGGAACCAGTGAAGCCCCCTATCGCACTATTGCTTACGCGCTTAAACAAGCCACTCCGGGAACGATCGTGCAGGTGGCTCCGGGTACCTATTCCCAGGAATCGGGGGAAGTTTTTCCATTAATGCTCCCTACGGGTGTCGTGCTGTTGGGCAGTGAAGCCGATCGGGGTCAAAGTGTGGTGATTACCGGGGGTGGACAAAATGTTAGCCCTAGCTTTGCCCGCCAAAATATGACCATCTGGCTCGATCGAGATGCGGAGATTCGCGGCATTACGGTTAGCAATCCCAACGTTCGCGGCACCGGGATTTGGATTGAAGCCGGAAGCCCTTTAATTCAGAATTCCACCTTCACCAGCAACCACCGGGAAGGGATTTTTGTCACTGGCACAGGCAATCCCAAGATTACGAGTAATGTGTTTTTTAAGAACGGTGGCAATGGCATTTCACTCGCCTCTAAAGCCAGAGGTGAAATTCGGAATAATTTGTTTCAAGATACGGGATTTGGTTTAGCGATCGGTGGATCATCAGCGCCAATTGTTGATAGTAATCAGATTGTGCAAAATGTGGACGGCATTTATATTAATGACTCCGCCAAACCCATTCTGCGCAACAATTTAATTGAAAATAACAACCGGGACGGCATTATTGTTACCATCAAAGCAAAACCGAATTTAGGGTCAGATGCCGATTCAGGTAACAATGTCATTCGCAACAACAAACAGCACGATTTAAATAATTCCACCAAGGAAGCAATTTACTCGATCGGCAATAGTTTGGATGCCAAAAAAGTGGCTGGGCAAGTGGAATTTACCTTCCTGGCAGGCGAACCGGGACAACCAGGTAGTGCAGCCCCCCAACAACCAACGAATTCCCCAGCGACACCCACTACCGGACAGCCACCGCGAACTCCTGCCGCCCCAACGGGTCAAACGGCTCCAGATCCAGGCGCAACCACTGGACAACCGAGTATGCTGAACCAACCTCCCACGGGGCAATCCGCACCAACCTCCCCCACGACAACCGGACAACCCGCGATCGCCCCTGCATCTACCGGATCGCCCGTAGCCCCGACTCCTCCTGCTCCCCTTAGCCAGCCCCTCCCCTCCTCTCCCGCAACCAGTGGACAGCCAGAAACCTCACCACCTGTCACAGGTCAACCGGCTACTCAACCAGCCACTGGCACAACCCGACAACCTGGTGATGTGGTGATCCCAGATAGCTAAACAACAGGATTTGACGCAGGTAGGGGTAGCCTGGTTCTAGAAACTATTGCCCCTACCCATGCTGTAATTGCTGAAACAACTGTGCCACGCGATCGAGATCTTTATCGCCGGGACTGCGTTCAACTCCACTGGATAAATCAATCCCATCTGGATTGACCTGTTGCAACGCTGCCAGCACATTATCCGGCGTTAAGCCTCCTGCTAGAAACCAGGGGCATTGCGGCTGGAATTGTTGCAGAATCTGCCAATCGATCGTTTTCCCTGTCCCTCCTGCCAGTTTGGGATCATAGGCATCCAACAGCAATGTATCAATCCAGGCATGATAACGATCGGCTTGAGTGCAATCCGCGATCGTCCGAATCCGTAGAGCTTTGATTAATTCAATTCCTGGTAAGTGTTGCCGTACCTGTTGACAGAACTCCGGTGATTCACTGCCATGAAGTTGCACCACGTTTAAGTGTCCGATCGCTACCGTTTGCTGGATAACCTCTAGCGTAGCGTTGACGAATACGCCCACTCGATCAGCGATCGGCGCTCCAGTCATGGGATCGGTTGGGAGATGGGCAACGATCGCCTTAATCTGTGCCGGTGAGACATAACGGGGCGATTGTTGGGCGCAGATGAAGCCTAAAGCCGTCGCTCCCAGTTGGGCGATCGCTCGTCCCTGGTCTGGTTTAGTAATGCCGCAAATCTTGACTCGTAACCCCATTAGTTTGACATGTATAAAATCATGAACTTTTTTGTTAATTCTTCTTTCGTTAACTCTTAAGAATTAAAACAGATCGCGATCGTTTTGCGGTTCTGGAGCAAGACCTTCCTATAATCCTTCTAAATCCTGCGTCGTCACGGTTCTCCCAATGCTCTCGATCGTAAGTGCTGCTTCGGTTCGAGATTAATTGGCATGTTGATTTCATCTGTAAAAGAGTATCTTACGCTACTCGCTGTTTACGGACAACAGAGAACTGTGAGGACATCAGTTTATTAATCCAGGAGGGTAAAAGCTTGTTTTATTCGTTCTTACTTGCTGCTACGACTGCTGCTCCTAGAACTGTGGAGTGGTCGCCTGCTGTTGGACTGACGATGATCATCTGCAACCTGGTTGCAGTAGCGATCGGTCGGTATGCCATTCAAAAGCGTGGTGTTGGTCCCAAGCTGCCTGTAGAAGGACCCGCTCTATTTGAAGGCTTTGGTGTAGCGGAACTGCTGGCAACTGCTAGCTTTGGTCATATCCTGGGTGCAGGTGTCATCCTGGGTCTGAGCAACGCGGGCGTTCTCTAAATTAAACCTTAATCATAGAAAAGCCGCTTAGATCTCCTGGATTTAAGCGGCTTTTAGTTGGAATCGTTGAATTGGCTCGTGTACCTACTGATTGTTCAGGTGCACGCTTGGCGTTTATGCAACTGCCATCGTGGCGAAACGATCGCGATCGTGGGGAGCCGAGAAGTCAATTAGTGGTCCTTTGGGCACAATCCCCGTTGGATTAATCTGGGTATGACTGGCGTAATAGTGCCGTTTAATGTGATCCAAATTGCAGGTAGCTTGAATTCCTGGAAACTGATACAGATCCTTGAGGTAATTCCACAGGTTGGGATAATCCACAATTCGCCGGAGATTACACTTGAAATGACCGTGATACACCGGATCAAACCGGATCAGCGTCGTAAACATACAGATATCTGCTTCTGTCAAGCGATCGCCACAGAGATAACGCTGTTGGCTTAACACCGATTCCCAGTGATCCAGGGCTTCAAACAGTTCGGTCACAGCCTCCTCATACGCCGCTTGGGTCGTGGCAAAGCCAGAACGGTAAACACCGTTATTAATCGGCATGTAGATGGCATCGATCGTTTGATCAATCTTGGCTTGCAACTCAGCCGGATACAGATCGAGATTCGATTCTGCGATCGCGCCAAATTGGGTATCGAACATGCGAATAATTTCGCGCGATTCGTTGTTGACGATCGTCTGAGTTTCCTTATCCCACAACACAGGCACCGTCACGCGCCCAGTGTAATCCGCTTTGGCTTTACGATAGATGTCCTGAAGATACTCTGCCTGATTGACAGAATCGGGGATGGCACCGGGATAGTTGGAAAAATGCCAGCCTTTATCACTGAGTAATGGATCAACGATCGATACATCGATCGCAGATTCCAATCCCTTCAGCTTTCGCATTATCAGCGTCCGGTGTGCCCAGGGACACGCCAGCGAGACATACAGGTGATAGCGTCCGGCAACGGCAGGAAATCCGCTCGAACCATCTGCCGTAATCTGGTGACGGAACTTGGTCGGCATCCGGTTAAATTTGCCGCTAGTATCCCGTTCTGTCCATTCGGTCGTCCATTGCCCATCGACCATCATTCCCAGTGCCATAATTCCTCCTAAGAATTGCAGATTGATTAAGGTGTAATTTTGCGTAGGGGCGTGGCATTCGGTAATAAATCCTTGCTATTGCCCCAGAAATCCCTGCCGTAGCTTGCTTCCCGCAGGGTATGCCACGCCCATACAAAAAGATGCGGAGTTGTTTAGCCTCCATTCCTCAATTGATTACGCTAGATCAAACAGCAACACTTCTGCTTCAGTCGTCGTCGCCTCGATCGTCAGATTAGTCGTTTCCGAGACAGCGGCTCCATCCCCCGCAGATAGAGAGCGATCGTTCAAATTAATGTCACCTTTGACCACCTGAATCCAGGCATGGCGATCGGGTTGTAAGGTGTAGCTACGTGCTTCACCGGGCGACAAAATGGTGGCATACAGCGTCATATTTTGATGCACTTTCACCGCACCATCGGTGGCATCGGGGCTAGCCAGTTTGCGCCACTGTCCTCGCTTTTCGTCCGCCGGAAACAGTTTTTGTTCGTAGCTAGGCTTGATGCCTGTCTGCTCCGGCAAAATCCAAATCTGCAAGAGATGAGTGGATTCGGTTGATGAGGGATTAAATTCACTGTGGGTAATCCCTGTTCCCGCCGTGAAGCGTTGAATCCCACTGGCGCCGATCGTTTCGCCATTGCCCAAACTATCCCGGTGGGCTAATGAGCCATCAACCACATAGGAAATAATTTCCATATCCCGATGGGGATGGGTAGGGAACCCGTTGCCCGGAGCAATCCGATCTTCGTTAATCACTCGTAGATGGCGGAAGCCCATGTGCTTGGGATCATAATAATTGGCGAACGAGAAGGAATAGTAGGTATCGAGCCAACCGTAATTCGCATGTCCACGATCGGCAGATTTACGAATGGTGATCATAGATTTGACATCCTTAAGTGAAAGGACAACGGGAATTGCAGAGTTATAGCTTGGCGTGAGCGCCATCACAGAACGGCGGATTTTGAGTCTGTTTGCAGTTACATAAAGCGACCTGTCGGGCTTCCGTTACTTCAAACTTCAGGGGTGTAAAGCCTGTATCTTTGTGCGACCCATCACAGAACGGTTGATTTTGAGCTTGACCACAACTGCACCAATAGTAAGTTCCAGGTTCCAGTGGCATCACGACAGGCTTAGTATCGGCAATAACAGGTTCAGTCATTGGGTTCTCCTGAAGGAAATTAGTGACAGATCAAACTAGTTCATACTGTTTGCATACAAACAGAATAGCAGAGGATTGTTTGAATGTAAACAATCAGTCAAGATATCTCCTATCTCTACTGTTCCGGGTACACCGATCGGATTGGTGGTATGTTCTAGAACTAGATATGCGCGAGTTTAATAGACACTCAATTCGTTGCAGCTGCGATCGTGACCCACCCCGACATTCCTTAGGATTGACCCGAATCCACCATCTGTTATTGACACTCCCCGTCCTAAAGGAGCGGGGATTCTTGGTTCATCGGGATAGCTCATGCTACTTGCCCTCCCCAAAATTCACTGCGATGTGCCCCACCGCTGTATAGCCACGCTGTAAAACCACTTGTGCGGCTGCTACATCTCGATTCGTTTCATATCCGCATTCGCAGCATTTATGAACCCGTTGAGACAATTCCTTTTTGCCTGTGTGGGTTTGACATCTTGGGCAGGTCTGGCTTGTGCCATGGGGATTGACCTTAGCGAAGGATACACCCCGCTTACAGCAAACATGGCTCAAGATGTTGAGGAACTGCCCAAACCCAGCGTCTAGCGTATGTTTGCACAGCATCCCTGCCGACATTGCTTTCAGATTCAAATCCTCAGCGAATACTGTGCCTGCTTGACCACACAAATGATGAGCGGTCTTAAAGTGAAAGTCCTTGCGGCTATTCGAGATGTATTCGTGGTGTTTGGCAATCTGATGCTGCAATTGACGATATTTCCTAGAACCTTTTTTCTTCCGTTTCAGTTGACGTTGCAGCGATTTCAGCTGGCGTTGTCCATCCACAAAGAATCGAGGTCTATCAATCAATTCACCATCAGATGTTGCCAGGAAATGTTCCAGACCCAAATCAATGCCCAGTCCATGACCTGATGGCAGCAGTTGAGGCACTTCAACATCACACTGCAACGTCAGCATGGCATAGTAGCCAGAAGCCCGTTTGACAACGCGAATTTGCTTAACCTCAAAGCCATCAGGGATCGGACGCGACCAATGCACTTTGACCAAACCAATCTTGGGTAGATTCACCCAGTCTGCACCGTCAAATCGTTTCACAGATTCTAAATTCAGTTGCGGAAACACAAAAGAGCGCATCCGTTTTTTGAATCGGGGAAATCCATGTCCACGTTCCCACATGGCTACAAATGCCGCCTCCAATTGGCGTAACACTTGCTGCAAGACGTGAGTATGAGGAAGTTTCAATTCAGGGATTGATTTCTTTGCCTCTGCCAATGTTTTGCATTGACGGGCAAAGGTTGGTCGTGGTGCATCAACCGGAATAATGTATTCCTGTTTGATACTGCATGAGTTGATGTCGCACTTACGAGCATTAACCCAGTCTTTCCGCTCACGCAACGCAAAATTGTAGACCTTCCGGCAAATTTCTAGCCAGTGGTCGAACATTTCGCGCTGTGCGTCGGTGGGTATGAGTTTGTACTCGTAGGTGAGATTTAGCATACAACCATTATAGCTATTGACTGAATAAACAGGTGTTCATTTATTCAGATTCCTCGATGAAGGTGCGAAAAGCCCTCCTGGAAGGACGAGGCTTGTATCCCATTCTTTCGGTCAGACGTAAGGGGTAACGATTCATAAATCAGTTGCATCAGTTTTCCGACTGGAACAGTTTCCATCGCATAGGTATTGCCTTGAGCATCCGCAAAATCTATCAGGTAAGCCCTGTCTTCAAAGCTCATCAGAATAGTACCAACTTGCCCCGGTCGGAGCAGAATAGGTTGATGAGTTTCTTTATGAATTGCTTGAATCTCTTCCTTTAAGGCAATAACATCATATTCGTGTAATACCATGCTATTCTCCTGATTTATTAATTGGGTAAGTATGTGTTAGCCTGGGAAAATTTTCATTGGTACGAATAATCCAGCAGCTTAGTACCCACGAACTGCCTGTTTCTGTTGTCATGAAAAACTTAATATCATACTGAGTTCCATAATCATCTATTTTATAAATTTCTGCCTCGTTATTGGCAGCGACAGCTAACAACACGACCTCTAAAAGTGCTTGATTTTCTAGCGTGATTCCCGAGCGCTTTTCAAACAGAACCGCTTTATCCTTCCCTTTCGAATGCTGCTGATTCAGTGAGTAGCGCTCAAGTTTGTCACCAAGCTGGGCTTGATCACCATTCGGTAACTTCATACATTGCAATTGTGATTTCTAGTCAACCTGGCAGAAATTTGATGAATGATGAATTTTGTATGTCCTGAAAGGCATGGGACTTGGACAATTCAGGTTTAATTTGTTTTGCTTTATAGAGAAATAATAGCGGTTCAGCATCATGCTCTCCCATTTGGTAATTCAAGACGACATCTTGGACTTGCTAAACCGGCTAGATCGGACTGCTTAAAACCCTATTGAACTCAATGTGTTCTACATGATCTCCAGTGCTGGAACAAATGCGATAGACTGGCATTTCGGTACGCATTGTGAGGTAAAAGCAGCATGGGGGCAAAACCAACCGCAACAGATGCTGAGGCAGAACAGACACCCAATGGCTCATCCGGAAAAGCGGGTGCGAAGGCTCAGGGAGAGATCGATCGCCCGTTGAATGGGGCAGCATCGGTATCAACTGAACCTGCAAAAACCTGGACGATCGAGGATAGCGAAGAACTCTATCGGATTAATGGGTGGGGTGAACCGTATTTTTCGATTAATGCCGCAGGTCATATTACGGTGTCTCCCAAGGGCGATCGTGGTGGTTCGTTAGACTTATTCGAGTTAGTCAATGCCCTGAAGCAGCGCAACCTGAATTTGCCTCTCTTAATTCGTTTTTCAGATATTTTAGAAGACCGGATCGAGCGGTTGAACTCTGCCTTTGCCAAGGCGATCGCCCGGTATAACTATCCGGGGGTCTACCGAGGGGTATTTCCGGTCAAGTGTAACCAACAACGGCATTTAGTCGAAGCCCTGGTGCGATTTGGCAAACCCTATCAGTTTGGCTTAGAAGCTGGCTCTAAACCAGAATTAATGATTGCCCTGGCAACCCTGACGACACCGGGGGCACTGCTGATCTGTAATGGGTACAAAGATCGGGAATATATTGAGACGGCAATTCTGGCACAACGGTTAGGCAAAACGCCAATTATTGTGTTGGAGCAAATTGAAGAAGTTCCCTTAGTAATCGAAGCGGGTCGCAAATTGGGAATTCGTCCGATTCTGGGAGTACGCGCCAAGTTAAGTGCTAAAGGCATTGGACGTTGGGGCATTTCGGCGGGCGATCGCGCCAAGTTTGGTTTAACCATTCCCGAAATTCTCAGCACTGTGGAGCAACTGCGGGCAGCGGATATGCTCGATTCTCTGCAACTGTTGCATTATCACATTGGCTCCCAAATTTCCGCGATCGCCGTCGTCAAAGATGCCATCCGGGAAGCCAGCCAGATTTATGTGGAACTGTCCAAACTGGGCGCTAACATGAAATATCTCGATGTTGGCGGAGGGTTAGGCGTTGACTATGACGGTTCTAAAACCAACTTCTATGCGTCTAAAAATTACAACATGCAAAACTACGCCAATGACATTGTGGCGGAAGTGAAAGAAGCCTGTGAAGAACGCAATATCACAGCACCAACCTTAGTTAGTGAAAGTGGACGGGCGATCGCATCGCATCAATCCGTTTTAGTATTTGATGTTTTGGGCACTAGCGAAGTGCTGTCTGGAGTACCGGAACCGCTTCAGCCGAAGGAACACCTGATTATTCGCAATCTCTACGAAACCTATCAATCCATTTCAGTAGAGAATTATCAGGAGGCATATCATGATGCGACTCAGTTTAAAGAAGAAGCAATCAGCCTATTTACCTTCGGCTATGTGAGTTTACCGGAACGCGCCCGAGCCGAACGCTTATATTGGGCATGTTGCCACAAAATTTTGCAGATCGCTCGTCAGCAAGATTATGTACCGGATGATCTGGAAGATTTAGAGCAGATCATGGCATCGATTTACTATGTCAACCTGTCCGTATTCCAGTCGGCTCCCGATAGCTGGGCGATCGATCAGCTTTTCCCCATCATGCCAATTCACCGCTTGGATGAAGAGCCGACCTGTCGAGGCACATTAGCGGATTTAACCTGTGATAGTGACGGCAAAATCGATCAATTTATTGATTTGCGAGATGTCAAACATGTGTTGGAATTGCATCCTCTAAAGCCAATTCCTAACCCACAATCTGCTACCCATCAGCATGAACCTTACTACCTGGGTATGTTCTTGAATGGAGCCTATCAGGAGATTATGGGGAATTTACACAACTTATTTGGCGATACGAATGCCATCCACATTACCCTGACTCCCAAAGGCTACCAGATTGATCATGTAGTTAAAGGTGACACCATGACAGAAGTTTTGGGATATGTGCAATACGATTCCGAGGACTTAATTGAAAGTATCCGGCAACAAACAGAACAGGCATTGCAAGACAAACAAATTACCTTGCAAGAATCACAATTATTGCTGCAAAACTACGAACGCAGTCTAAGCCGCTATACCTATTTGTCCGCATAGTTTAAGCTCAATTCAGACTCAGGGTTGCGCTATGCTAAGGCTCCTGATAGCCAATGGGTGCTAGTGATTACTGCTACTCAGCAAACCTTGTATGGCTTAGAAGATGTTGTTAGCACCCAATTGGTTCGATCCAACTTTAATATCGCCGTCAAAGACTTGGTTGCTTAACCAAAGGAATAATGTTTTCTAACCGCTTTAGTGATCTTCCAGGTACAGGACATCCCTGCCGGGAAAGTCACCAGATCCCCCTGACCCATCGATACAGGTTCGCCACCCGCCGGAGTGACAGTCACTTCACCCGCCAGGAAATAACAGGTTTCCGCCTCATCATACGTCCAGGGAAACTCTGAAACCTCTTTTGTCCAAATCGGCCAATTAAACACACCCAGAGCTTGTAACTTTTCTTGGGCAGGTTGATAGTCAATTTGGATTAGGGAATTGGTTTGGGTCGTCATTTAGCCCTCCTCACACTTACTGGCTACAAAGAATTCGTTTTAGCCTGCCGTTGCTGATGCAAATAATCAAACACACTTTTATCTCCAATATCCGGTGGAATCGGTTGTATGACTTTGCGGATGGCAAATACCAGGAACAAAATTGCCCAACTGGCTAACAACATTTGTTCGACCGCGAGGGGCAACAATCCAACTAAATGTCCGATTAATAGGGTAGGGACGATCGGCGTTAAGGCTTTAGTCTCTAATCGATTAAAACAAAAGGCTTCCTTAAAATAAATTCCCGTCAGCGCCGCAAAGGTAAAGCCCACGCCTAAAATGCTCAAGGGATTGGTGTATACCGTTTGGGCGAAGGGTTCTGGACTGAGGTGAGCGATCGCCAACGATGCCAGACCACCGATCAATAAAAATGCTTGTAAAGCGCGATGGAGTGGTTCGAGATAGATGTGAATGGTCAGCAAACTGACAGCTAAGGCAAACCAAAAGACGGTATACAGGGGAGTTAACAGTTGCACTACCGTAGGATCATTACCCTGCCCTAGGATGAATCCGACTGCGATCGCAAAACTGAGGGCGGCGACCATTAGCCCACCGCGATAAATCACCACTCCCCGGCGATCGGCTTTGGTGATAGTAAATTCGCCAAACTGACCTTGATAAATCATGAGTTCAACGGCTGATGTCATAGTGAGCCATCATTCCTTACGACTGTTCTTTAATTAAAACTTGCACCGGATTTCCGATCGTTAGTTTGAGTGTAGCTTGAGCATTCCCCTGATTGACAGCAATTTCTACCCAACCATGACTACCAATCAGCGTTAACAACTCGCCCGCCTGTCGATCGCTATAGGTTTGCTTACCAGATAGGACAATGCCATTGACGATCGCCAACCATTCCTTCTCCACTACATCCACAGCAGGAATATTAGTGATCAAGTTCCCGAATCGATCAATGGCTTGAATGCACCCTGTAATAGTAGTGGCGGGTTGGTTAGGATCATGTCGATAAATACACTGCGGAATCGCCAGTTGGATCAATGTATCGGCAGCGATCGTCGTTCCTAATGCCGCGATCGGCACTCCACTGGCAAGATGGGCCGCTACCGGTGCAAAAATATCCCGCCCATGAAACGTGCTACTGGGATTGGGATCCCGCCAATAGATCGGTTGATTTAACTCAACGACTGCCAACACAGGCTGCTGTTGCAACACCCCACTAAACAAGCCATTGTCAGGCCCGACTAAAAATCCGGTGGGCTGGGTAACATTGGTTCCAACGGCGATCGCGATCGCCCGACGACTCGTTCCAACTCCCGGATCAACCACCGCCAGATGCACCGTTTCTGCCGGGAAGTAAGGATAAGCGCTCATCAAGGCAAACCGGGCACTGACGACATCTTGCGGGGAAATCTGATGGGTTAAATCGATCACGGTTAACTGAGGATTAACTTGCGCGATCGCCCCCTTCATCACACCAACATAGGGATCTTGCAATCCAAAGTCAGTCAACAGGGTCAAAATGCGATTTTGTCCGGTAATCATCACTTAATTTGCAAAACCGTTAGCAGCGAACTTAATCTAAGCCGAACTGAGTAGCAATCACTACCCTTTGTGAAAAATCGGTAACATAAACTACCGTTTCGCATTTACAGTGCTATATTAATTCGTAATTAGATGCATATTAAAGTGAAGGGGATCCGTTCATGATGAACAGAAGACGTCAGCATAATTCAACAGAAATTGCCCAAACTCACCGCATGAATCTGCAAAAGAATCTGCAACGGCGCTTGGAAGCCGCCAGAGCTAGAGGCGATGAAAACCTCATCCGGCTATTGGAAGCTGAAGCTAGCTACCTGGGATAATCAGGCGATCAATCAATTGATATTCATCTCCACTAAACAAGGAATTCAAGATCGGGATCTAAATGCTGCTCAGGTCATCAATGCCAAGAGCAGCATTTAGCGGTTTATGGGCGATCGCTTAGCCTTCGTATTCGCTGTCAATTTCAATCTCTAGCGTCTCTTCATCAATTCGCACATACAAAATATTCGGTCGGCAACACACCTGGCAATCTTCCACATAGGACTGTTGCCCACCCGCACTAAAATCGATAAACGTGGTATTGGGTTCACCACAGTAAGCACAGAAAAACTCGGCAGTGTTTTGCATTTCTAGATTGTCTACCTTACTGGTTTTGACAGATTGCTTCCGTCCAAACGATCATCATAAAGAGGTTAGCGGCGATCGCCCTGACTCTCGCGGCATGATTAGGACGACAATATGGAGTTTCGGATTGGCTGTGCGCTATGGGCATACAAAGCCTGGGTGGGAGAACTGTTTCCGCCGGGAAGTCAGGCTTCCGAGTTTCTGACACTGTATAGCCAGCGATTTACCACCGTAGAAGGCAACACCACGTTTTATTCTGTCCCCGATCGCAAAACTGTTCAACGGTGGGCAACCGTCACACCACCAGGATTTGAGTTTTGCTTGAAGTTCCCCAAGGCAATTACCCATGCCGATCGCTTGCAACCCAACATCGCTGCAACGATGCAATTCCTCGAACAGATGCAAGACTTAGGCGATCGGCGGGGACCTTTTTTTGCTCAGCTTCCTCCCAGCTACAGTCCAGCCCATTTCAGCGACTTAGCCGCCTTTCTGACCGCCTTACCCCGCCAGGAATCAGAGTTTGCCCTAGAGGTGCGTCATCCCGATTGGTTTCAAGCCCCCCATAGAGAGCGTCTCACGGAATTATTGACAGAGCTAGGTATTGGACGGGTGCTGCTCGATTCGCGTCCAGTGTACGAAGTACCTGATGATCCGCAACTCCATTCAGAACGGCGAAAACCTCGATTGCCTTTGCAAATGAGTGTCACCGCCCCCTTTAGTCTAATCCGGTTTATTAGTCACCCCGATCAACAAACCAACTGGACTTTTTTGCAGGATTGGTTAACTCAGGTAGACCAATGGTTACAGCAAGGGATTCGGCTTTATTTCTTTGTCCATTGCCCCGTGGAGGAGCGATCGCCCAGCCATGCCCGCTATATTCAACATTGCTTAGAACAACACGGGTCACCGATCCCCAGCCTCCCCTGGGACACCCTCCCACCGGAAACACCCCCTGAAGCTACGCAACTCCAATTATTTTGAATCGATGAGGCTGATTAAACCGGATCCAGATAGAACCTTAACATGCGGTAGGCTTCTTCCCGCGTAGTCACTCGGTGGTTCACCTTAAATAAAAATGGTCTTGTGCGTACATCTGTGGTTTTAGCCGTTTCCCAAACGCAGAGATTAACGCCATCCTGGCAGGGGGTAATGCTATAGCGGATGCTAGTAGAAAGATCAAGTGCTTGCATAGCCAAACCAATGACTCAACAGGGCAACAAATAGGGAGAACACGAAACTTTCATAACCATTGCAGCGATTAGCCGCCTGGAGGTGAACTAATTGCTTGAGGAATAGCCGATCGGTAGATGCAAGGTAGCTGACCTGATACTGCATTGATCATGCAAATAATTTTGAGCGAGAAAATCACCCGACTGAAGGATTTGCTTCAGCCCAGTTCAGCCTGGAATTTCTGCCTCCAGAACGGCATTGATTCTGTCCATCGTCAGAACCTCCGTAAAAACACGGCTTTACCATCCATGTTTATCGCAGCAACCTCATTATATCTACCGAATTTAAAAAAATAGCGATCGTGCAACAAGTCTTCCAATTTCCCTGTCTCTTCTACCACGCCAGAAAGCCCAATCCTGGAGATGGTATCCCTCCGAGCATTGGGCTTTGCAAAATCTAAGGACTGTTTTAGAAACCGCTGAAACTCAGGACAATTAGTTACCGATTACCTTGCAGGTATGGATTTGCTGAATTAAGTCGAATTCATACCTTAGCAATCCAGCCAGCCAGTATAAAAGATGACAGTTTGTATGAACGAATCAGTCAGTCACGATCGTCCCTGAATAGTGAACTGCCGATTTGCAGAGATCCTGATGCACACCACCTCTTCAGTTCAGTGGTCGCTGACTGGAAAAGCTAACTAGCCGCCTGCGAAACGAGCGGTTCTAACCAGGATTGAAACTGATCACGGCGAAAGATTTGTGCCCGATGGCGATAGTCAAAGCGCACCAGGCTAGGCAAACCATGTTTTCTCACACAGTCACGCAACCAGGAGGCAACCCCTTGCTTGTGCTCTGGCAGCATTTCTGCCTGAAACGGTCCATACATCAGTAACAGGGTGCTATGGGTTTGCAGTGGGGCATCCTGAGCGATCAAGGTTAGGAGGCGAGATTGGGGCTGGCGATCGCTGAGATGCGCTTTAGAGCGGTAGGTTTGCGTGGGTTTGGCAGTACCGTGGCGGGTGGGCGTAGGTTGATAATTTGCCTTTACGTCTGGACGAGAAGAACGAACGCGTCGTTGAGTCATACTACTCCTATTTCAAAATGGCTAAAACAGCCAATCAATCCCCTCCTGACAAATTTCAGGTACTTGAAAGGGATAAATGGCTGGATATGTATGCAAAGACTACCTATTAGGTTGGATAAGGCTTATGGATGAACTGCCACCCACTGACCAATTCAGTGAGGGCTTCCCCATTCATCGGCAACTGCCGCAAAAACTCAATCGTTCTATTAGGCTGACATTGCCGCAAAGGGCGGTTGTCCTGGTTCTCAAGACCTGCATCGTTCTTGCAACCTGTACCGCTTGCTAAATGTTCGCTGGCAGTATCCAGGGGACAAGATGATCGTGCTGGAATTACGGACAGAGTTGGGTGGTTCCCGCATTCCCCATCACTACTGTCGAGAGCTGGGCTAGTCGATTCAGTCTGGGGTGGAATCGTCAACTCATCATGTAGTTAGCTCAGACCGGATCATTTTGGGTATGAGACTTATACTACCTTAGCTAAATGGTAACTGTTTTTTACGAAAACGCACAGTTTTTTACCAAATAATGCTATACCTGCTCACGCCTGACTCTACCCAGGCACAATGAGGGAAGGCAGACTAGCGAGATACAGATTTATGATCTTTAGTAAGCTAGCCTGAGTTGATTAATTTTTGAACGATCGGTGAAATCATGACTGTCTGCGAATATAGGGCAGGTTTAGAGGGCGTTCCCGTTACCCAATCCAGTATCAGTTTTGTGGATGGACAACGGGGCGTTTTGGAATATCGAGGCATTTCGATCGAGGAATTAGCCGAGAAAAGCACTTTTCTGGAAACGGCTTACTTGCTGATTTGGGGTGAACTCCCTACGGCGGAAGAGTTGGCAGCTTTTGAACACGAAATTCGCTACCATCGGCGGCTGAAGTATCGGGTGCGCGATATGATGGAATGTTTTCCCGAAAGCGGACACCCGATGGATGCCTTGCAAGCCTGTGCGGCTGCATTGGGGCTATTCTATTCCCGGCGGGCGTTGGATGATCCGGCGTATATTCGGGCAGCGGTGGTACGGTTACTAGCAAAAATTCCCACGATGGTTGCCGCCTTTCAACTGATCCGCAAAGGCAACGATCCAGTGAAGCCACGCGATGATCTGGAATATGCGGCTAATTTCCTTTATATGTTGAATGAACGGGAGCCAGATCCGTTTGCGGCGCGGGTGCTCGACATTTGTTTAACCCTCCATGCCGAGCACACAATTAACGCTTCGACCTTCTCAGCGATGGTAACGGCTTCCACCCTAACCGATCCCTATGGAGTCGTTGCCTCGGCAGTGGGCACGTTGGCAGGTCCTTTACATGGGGGGGCTAACGAAGAAGTGATTCTGATGTTGCAAGAGATCGGCTCGGTGGAAAATGTGCGTCCCTTTGTGGAAGATCGCCTCGCCCGCAAAGACAAAATTATGGGTTTTGGGCATCGGGTCTATAAAGTCAAAGATCCACGGGCGACGATTTTGCAGCATCTAGCTGAACAATTGTTTGACAAGTTTGGTCGGGATGAATACTACGACATCGCGATCGAACTAGAAAATGTCATGCAAGAAAAGGTCGGGCATAAAGGCATCTGTGCCAACGTAGACTTTTATTCCGGGCTGGTCTATCGCAAACTCGGCATTCCGATCGATTTATTTACTCCGGTATTCGCGATTTCACGGACGGCTGGCTGGTTAGCCCACTGGAAAGAACAACTGAACGAAAACCGCATCTTTCGTCCGACGCAAATCTATACTGGAGTCCATTCTGTGCCCTACACGCCGATCGACGAGCGCTAACTAAAAATAGGGTTTACCACACTTTTGGGTGACGCGAATGATGGGCAACGCCCCTCTTGCGATTCTGACTTCAACTTGTCAGGATGATGTCAAGTGACGATTTTCAGGAACTCCAGCCCTCAGACTCTCGGTTCTGGGGGCTTTCTATTGGAATGGATGCGATTGATTACGATCGCTCTATATGACAACCCAAATTTATTGATGTCGGTTTCCCTATCGTGTAACGGCTATCCAGCGATATACTTCAGTGTGGATACTGAGCGATCGCTGGAATCGAGAAAAACATGGACTCAGGAATCGATTTACAAGGAATATTCATTCAGTCATTAACCGAATTGGGCATTCCGGCGGGTGCGGCTAAAGCCATCTGGATGCCATTGCCCATGTTGTTAATGATCATTGGAGCAACGGTGGGCGTATTAGTCACCGTGTGGTTAGAACGGAAGATTTCTGCGGCGGCTCAACAACGAATTGGTCCGGAATACATTGGGCCCCTGGGCGTTTTAGCACCCGTTGCCGACGGCTTAAAACTGATTTTTAAGGAAGATGTTGTCCCGGCAAAAGCGGATGCCTTGCTATTTACGCTCGGTCCGGTGGTTGTGGTGATTCCCGTATTTTTGTCCTACTTGATCGTGCCGTTTGGACAAAACCTGGTCGTCACCAATGTCAGCATGGGCGTATTTCTGTGGATTGCCCTATCGAGTATTGCGCCGATCGGATTATTGATGGCAGGCTATGCCTCGAACAATAAATACTCGCTTTTGGGGGGACTGCGGGCAGCCGCGCAATCGATTAGCTACGAAATTCCCTTAGCTCTGGCAGTGCTAGCCGTTGCCATGATGTCGAATTCCCTCAGCACGATCGACATTGTTAACCAACAGTCCGGCTATGGCATTCTGGGCTGGAATATCTGGCGGCAACCCGTTGGCTTTTTAATTTTTTGGATTGCGGCTCTAGCGGAATGCGAACGTCTGCCCTTTGACTTACCCGAAGCCGAAGAAGAACTGGTCGCAGGCTATCAGACAGAATACTCTGGGATGAAGTTTGCCCTGTTCTATCTCGGGTCTTACGTCAACCTGGTGCTGTCGGCGCTGCTGGTTTCAGTGTTGTATTTGGGTGGTTGGGAGTTTCCGATTCCGCTGGATATGGTAGCAAACTGGTTTGGCGTGAGTGAAACCAACTCCTGGCTACAAATCATTGATGCGTCATTGGGGATTACCATGACATTGCTAAAAGCCTACTTCCTGGTTTTCCTGGCAGTGCTGTTGCGGTGGACAGTGCCTCGGGTGCGGATTGACCAGTTGTTAGACTTAGGGTGGAAATTCCTATTGCCCGTTTCTTTAGTTAACCTTCTGCTCACAGCAGGGCTAAAAATTGCTTTCCCTGTGGCGTTTGGTGGCTAAACTTCATCCTTATCCCTTTTAGAGACTGAACCTATGCTGAAGTTCCTCAAACAGGTCGGCGACTATGCCAAGGAAACCGTTCAGGCAGCCAAATACATTGGTCAAGGGCTTTCAGTGACATTTGACCACATGCAGCGTCGCCCCGTGACTGTGCAGTATCCCTATGAAAAGCTGATTCCTTCTGAGCGATTCCGGGGTCGGATTCACTTTGAGTTTGACAAGTGTATTGCCTGTGAAGTTTGTGTGCGGGTCTGCCCGATTAACCTTCCAGTGGTGGACTGGGAATTTAATGCTGGCACGAAGAAAAAACAACTCAAGCACTATAGTATTGACTTTGGGGTTTGTATCTTCTGTGGCAACTGTGTAGAATACTGCCCCACCAACTGTTTGTCGATGACGGAAGAATATGAACTCTCGACCTACGATCGCCATGAACTGAACTACGATAATGTGGCGTTGGGTCGCCTGCCGTATAAGGTGACAAATGATCCGATGGTGACACCGCTACGGGAATTGGCTTACCTCCCGAAAGGGGTACTCGATCCTCACGATTTGCCAGCAGATGCGCGGCGGGCAGGTCAGCGTCCAGAGGAAATTTTGGAACAAATGGAGAAATAAGCGATCGGTGGTTTGGCGCTGACCAGAACGTGCATCTTAAACGCTAGCCGCCAACCACGGATGGCAATGTCGCGAGGAGAACAGAGATTGTGAATCTAGCTGAAGGGGTTCAGATTGTTTCGTTTGGTCTGCTAGCTCTGATGATGATCGGAGCCGCCTTGGGAGTGGTGCTACTCTCCAATATTGTCTACTCGGCATTTTTGCTGGGTGGCACATTTATCAGTGTGGCAGGGCTGTATTTACTGCTGAATGCGGATTTTGTTGCCACTGCCCAAGTGTTGATTTATGTGGGAGCCGTCAACGTCCTGATTCTGTTTGCCATTATGTTGGTGAATAAACGGGAAGACTTTGCGCCAGTGCCCCGCGCCTGGATTCGGAAATCGGCAACGGCGATCGTCTGTATTGGCTTATTTGCTCTACTGGCAACGATGGTGCTAGTCACGCCCTGGTCACTGTCTTCAGTGGTTCCGGCAGGGGATGACGCGATCGTGCGGATTGGGCAGCACTTTTTCACAGACTTTTTGCTCCCGTTTGAACTGGCATCCGTCCTCTTGTTGATGGCATTAATTGGTGCGGTAGTTCTAGCGCGTCGCGAGTTTCTGCCCGATGAGGTGGCGGCTTCCGCTCAATCCCCTGTGTTGACTTTACCCGAGCGTCCTCGGGAACTGGTATCGGCAGGCAGCCGCGATCGCATCCCACCTCCTCAGTCCTAACTTCGATTTGCCCGAATTCAACCGAGACTCATGCAACTGCAATACTTTTTGATCCTGGCAGCCGCCCTATTCTGCATTGGTATCTTTGGCTTAATTACCAGCCGGAATGCTGTCCGCGTTTTAATGTCGGTGGAATTGATGTTGAATGCGGTCAATCTAAATTTGATGGCGTTCTCCAATTACATGGATGGACAAAGCATCAAAGGACAGGTGTTTACTGTGTTTGTGATTTCGATCGCCGCCGCCGAAGCCGCCGTTGGTTTGGCGATCGTGTTGGCGATCTATCGCAACCGTGACACGGTAGACATGGAGCAATTTAATTTGCTCAAGTGGTAATTTTGGGGTGATTAGTGATCCGTCGCAACTTGCCAGTAGACTAACAACTAATCACCCAAATCCTTTGAGCGAACGTGCAACTTCAGCAGGTCATTATTGCCCACAAAGCCAACGATTCCAGTAGTCAGCGGTGTGCCGAAAAGTGCGCCAGACAATTAGAGAGTCGTGGCTGTAAAGTTTTAGTTGGTCCGAGCGGGCCGAAAGACAATCCCTTCCCAGTTTTTCTCGCTTCAGCGACTCAATCGATCGACCTTGCCATTGTGCTGGGGGGTGATGGGACGGCTCTTACCGCCGCTCGCTGGTTAGCTGGTGACGCTGTGCCCATTCTAGCCGTCAACATTGGTGGGCATTTAGGCTTTTTAACCGAATCAATTGATGAATTTACCGATACTGAACGAGTCTGGGATCGATTACTGAGCGATCGCTTTGCGGTACAGCGCCGGATGATGCTTCAGGCAACGGTATTTGAAGGCAATCGCAGCAACCTGGAACCAATGAGCGATCGGTTTCTGGCACTGAATGAGATGTGTGTCAAGCCTGCCTCCGCCGATCGCATGATTACCTCGATTCTGGAAATGGAAATTGATGGCGAGGTAGTGGATCAATATCAGGGCGATGGATTGTTGGTGGCGACCCCCACTGGCTCTACCTGTTATACCGTGGCGGCGAATGGACCAATTATCCATCCCGGTATGGAAGCGATCGTGGTGACCCCCATTTGCCCCTTGAGTCTATCGAGTCGCCCGATCGTCTTGCCGCCCGGTTGTGTAATCAGCATTTGGCCGCTTGCCGACCAGGATCTCAGCACCAAATTATGGATGGATGGGGTATTAGCCACTTCAATCTGGCCAGGGCAACGGGTGGACATTCGGATGGCAGAATGTCAGGCAGAATTTATCATTCTGCGAGAAAATTATTCCTACTATCAGACCTTGCAAGAAAAACTGCAATGGGCAGGTGCCAGAGTGCGATTTAATAACCACCATCGCAATTGAATAGGCTAGTGAGTGCCGCCGACCAAATTGCCATCTGCCCATTCCAACACATCTGCGATCGCAGTGCCATCGTGGTAAGCTGCCAGGAGGACTTCACAGGTTTTCCCCCAGGAAATCGCCCCCGTGGCATCAATGCCGATCGCGCCAAAATCCCGGTGATTCTGCGCCGCCTCTTTAAAGGATTTCTCGAAAGCCGCTTGTAAGGGCATGCCATCGGTGACCCGTACTACAATCCGCGCCGCTAAACATTCGTCGAGAATGTCCTCGCCAATGCCAGTACAACTAATTGCCGCTTGCGTGGTGGCATAGTTTCCGGCTGGGGTCGCAGAATCGCTCACTCGTCCAATCCGCTCAAACCCTTTCCCGCCGGTAGAAGTCCCGGCTGCCAATCGTCCTTCGCGGTCTAATGCCACTACCCCGATCGTGCCGCGTCCTGCTGTCTCTTCCACCAATTCCCGTTCTGCTACCACACCTGCCATTTCTTTGGTGAAATTGCCCTGTCGTTCCAGCATCCATTCCTGCAAGCGGATTTCGGTCAGGGGGTCATAGGTGGGCAGGTTTAATTCTCGCAATAGTTCTAATGCGCCAATGTCAGACAACACATGGTCAGGAGAATTTTGCAAAAATTCCGCTAACAGAATCGGATTTTGTACCCGCGACACATTAATGACCCCGCTAAACCGTTGTTGACTCCCGTTCATTAGCGAGGCACTCATGCGAATTTGCCCATCAGATTGCAGCACCGACCCCGTACCCGCATTAAACCGAGGATCATCTTCTAATAACCGACAGCCTTGAATCACTGCCGCTGCTGCCGTTGCTCCATCCAGCAACACCGGATACACTGCCTCAAGCACCGCATGGAGCGATCGCCGGACTGACTCCAACCCACCTTTACTTTTGAGCGAACTTCCTGCCCCACCATGAATAATTAACTTGGGTTGCACCCCTAGTCCTGACATGCCTGATTCCTCCTGCGACGACACCGCTCCGAGCAATATTTCACTTCATCCCAGCAATCTTCCCATTTTTTGCGCCAGGTAAATGGACGCTGGCATACCGGACAGAGTTTGGTGGGTAAATTTGATTTCGATCGAGCGCGTGACATGGCTTCAGTAAACAAAAGTTTACATTTATCACCTTAGCTGATTTCTGGTTGACCTCACCTATGCCTGATCCTCGCCTTGCTAACATTCGGATTGTCCTGGTAGAACCGGCTGGGGCACTGAATGTTGGCTCGATCGCCCGCATCATGAAAAACATGGGATTGAATCATTTAGTTTTGGTAAATCCCCAATGTGATCCAGTGGGGGCAGAAGCCCGTCAAATGGCAGTCCACGCTCCAGAAATTTTGGAAACCGCCCTGATCGTTGCCACGTTGCCAGAAGCCCTCAAAGGTTGCCAACGCGCGATCGCCACAACAGGGTTACTGCGACCACTTGCCACCCCATTAGAAGCGCCAAGAACTGCCTTACCCTGGCTATTAAGTGATGAAATCCAGTCGGATAGTGCTGCCCTAATTTTTGGACGGGAAGACCGAGGGTTGACCAACGAAGAATTAAACTACGCCCATCGTTTAATTTATATTCCATCCAGCCCCGTTTATCCCTCGCTTAATCTGGCTCAAGCTGTGGCGATCTGTTGCTATGAGTTGTTTTTGCTGACAGATGGGGGAGATGGGGGAGATGGGGGAGATGGGCGATCGCATTGGCAGATGATGGGTGAAATGGTAGTGAGTCCTCGGCAAGCCTGGGGTGCGGCGACGGAGGTTGTGGAGGTGGCGCAGGCGATCGATCTCATCAGTGCCGAACTCGTTTGTCCTTATCCTCCAGGGATTCCGGTGTTGATGCCGGGAGAACGGATTACTAAGGCAGCGATCGGCTATTTGCAACATGTGTTGGCATCCGGTGGCATGATCAGTGGGTGTGCCGACCCTGACCTAAAAACCCTTAAAGTAATCACTAGGTAGCCGTTAATCTTCACCTATCTTCCCCATCTCCCCACCTCCCTCATCTCCCTCATCTCCCTCATCTCCCTCATCTCCCTCATCTCCCTCATCTCCCCACCTCCCCACCTCCTGTCTCTTATACACATCT
>NZ_JBLZFZ010000038.1:0-63165 GCF_050753385.1 Pantanalinema rosaneae CENA516 | reverse complement strand
AGATGTGTATAAGAGACAGGAATCAAGGTGGGAGGCTGGGGCATCGTGGGTGCCGGAGCCACCACCGGGGGGGAGAAGACCTGGGGCAGGGGTGCGGCTGTTGGCATCACCGTCGGTTTGGCTGGACTGAGGTTAGGGATATTAATAATCGGTACGGGAGGAGGATTAGAAGCCTTCGGATCAAAGACCTGAAGTTCGATCGAGCGCCGGACTTGTTTACCCGCCGCATTCGTCACCTGTAAGGTAATCGTCACTGCACCCGGTTGCTGCACCAGGGGATAGTCCATTTTTCCGTTTAAACCTACCGTTCCCGGAGTCGGTAGCAACTCGACTTTGATATCCTCTCCCGGTTCCACCTGCCACTCCAGTTGCACCACCTTCACCGTTTTCCCGGTTTTAGTTGGCACCAGATATTTAGGTAAGGCTTCCTGACCATTAATCCGGAAGGCAGTAATCTTCGGCGCTTTCGGTTCCAGTTTCAGGGTGTCCGTTTTCTTCGTATCCGCAGGTTCACTCTCTCCCTGTCTAGGTACAACCGCTAACTCAAACACATAGTCCCCCGGTTTTGTTACCCGCACCGGCACATTCCGACACACCAGTTCCTTATTGGCAGATTCACAAAACAGTTGCAGAGATTCCGGTAAACCCTGGCTCACGTCATACCGTTGAGCTTTGCTGGTCACTGCGCCATCGACATCCCGCCCGACTAAGCGCAATTCCTTTAGTTGTTTGGGCTGACTGACCCGCCAGTTTAATAAAAATAGATTGGCACGATCGCCGAGGTTCTGATTCGCTGTGGCATCCTGCGCCTGCAAAAAGCTTCTGACACTGTCTGTCAACGATACATTAGGCATGATTGTGCCTGTGAACTGAGCAATTTTTGGGGGCGCGATCGGGCTAATTTTCACCGGATCGGTTTTTGCCACCACATAGGCTTGACGCTGATTTGCTCCCGTTCCTTTCGGAAATACTGAGAGTTCAAACACATAATTCCCCGACTTCCGCGCCTCCGTGGGCACATTCTGACAGGTGAGGATGGCTCGACTGACGCTACATAACTCCTCCAGTTGTTTGGGAATCCCCCGGTTAAAATCGTAGACTTCGGGTTGGCTGAGTACCGTCCCCTCCTCCCGGGAACGTCCCAAAATTTCCAGCTTGCCAATCCGCTTCACGTTTGAGATTTGCCAACTGAGTCGAACTGGTTTACCTTCGGCTTCCTGATAGTTGGTCGAAACGGGGACAAAGGATAACACCCTGGGCGGAGTCATCGGTCGAAAGAACACCCACCAGATCGCAAATCCCAACAGGGCGATCGCACTTAATCCCGTCAGCAATACCAGGAGAAACTGCCACCAGGGGCGGGATTTCCAGACTAGGGTTCCCTGTAAGGGTTCGGAGGGTAGTGGTAAGGTCTGAGCATCCTCCAACACCACCACAAAATTGGCAGTACGCCCAGAGCCAAAGAACGGTCGCCGCCACCATTGCACCGGCTTCACCTGTAACCCCACATCCACCGTATGCTTGGCAGCAATCTGGAGTGGCAGTGCTGGAGCCAGCGATCGCGCCACAGTCGGATCGGCTTCCGTAACCGCCGCGTTCGTTGTCGGGGTAGCGGCAGGCAAGCGAATCTCCTGTCCCGAGCGATCGAGCCAGGTATAGGCGAAGAGATGGGCATCTTCTTCATCTAAACTTCTGGCACTCAGAAGGATGTTACGACGAGTATTGCCAGTATTAAATAGCCTGACTTGATAAACCCCTGGTTGCCGCCGAACTTTACTAATTAATGTCTTCAGTTCGGCATTGAGCAGGTGAATCGGTGATACCTGTACATACACCACATCCAGCAGATTGAGTTCTGGATTGTTTGCCGAGAACAGGCGAATCGTGGGGGAATAAATTCCGGCAGGGGCATCGATCGGCGGAGTCAGGTAGAGCAAAATCTCTCCTTTACCACCGGGGTTCAACCGCAAGCCATCTCCAGACGAAATCAGCCCCGGTACTTCAATGCCTTCGGGATAACGGATCGTAAACCACGATCGCTCTAAGTCAGGGCAGAGGAGGCGAAAGCGATCGACGCGATCGGAACGGTTATGCACCTGGACTTTGACTTCCAGGGTAGCACCGGGTTGTAAGCCAATCGGTTGGGCTGAACTACTCAACGGTGCCAGCGTAAAGGTCGGATCATTGACCCGTACCCCCGTTTCAAACAACGGCATCACCTGGAGCCGCTTCGTGAACTGAATCGGGGTATCTTCAGGATAATGATCCGGTGCGTCAACCACGACCTGATAGGTATAGATCGCGGGTAGCACCTGCGGCGGAATTTGAAACTGAAAGACGACTTCACTACTTTGTCCGGCTCCCAATGCCAGACGTTCTGAGGGAGACAGACACCACTGCCGCAAAGTTTGCGCCGTTTCATCAATGAAGACATCAATTAACGCACTGTGATTGCCCCGATTAAACACCGTGACACTCACTTCAAACGATGATCCGGCGGTGGCACTGTGATCCCCCGATGGACTGATGATTACCGCCAGTGGTTTGACCGTGACTGATTCCGTTGGATCGCGATCGTCATCAATCACCACCGATCGACGTTGTCGCGCCAGATCCGCTTGGGAACTGATCAATTGGCTAGAAATGTCTTGCACAAACCCCTGTTCGACCAGCAACTGCATGAGTGATTGGGTTGCCTCAACATCCTGTTCCAGGTGAGCGGCAATATCGAGCAGGTTAGCCGACTGTTCCTGCATCAACCAATTGACCAATGCCTGTTGGCGATCGGGCAACATTAACAGATTCACCCCTTGCCCTGCCACAGCCGCATACACAGGGAGATTCATCGGTGGCTCTAAACGAGTCAATTCAGTCTGTTCAACCATTGCCGAGCCCAAACTTGATAGCGGTTCCTGAGTCACACCTTCTTCTCCTTGTGCAAGGGTAGATGCTGAATCTATTGATACAAATCACACATCGCTTCTGGCTTGCGAGGTTCTCTGGCTAGCCTGACTTGAGAATCATCATTCCCACTGGCGATGACAACATCACGATCGACCACTTTGACATCAACCGTGTTAAAAGCCCGTGGTCTACGAGATACAACAATGCCGTTGACAAATCGGGCATCGCGTTTACTTTCCTTATCCAATACCCACAGCTTCACTCGCCCATCGGCTCCCGCACTCGCCAGATAACACCCAACATCACTTAATGCCAAACCCCGTACAGGTTGACCATCATGACCATCCTGCCATTCTTCGATCACCTCACAGGGCTGATCTCCCTCCATACAGGGGCGCAAATTCCATAGGGTAATGTAGCCCTGATTATCGGCGGTTGCCAACAGGTAGGGGTTATATTCCGACTTCACAACACTGGTAATGTAATCTTCCTGTCCGCCGACGCGGGGGTAGGGAATGGGTTTCAGCGTATCTTTTTGCCAATTCCAGAACACCAGTTTGTTATAGCGTCCCCCGATCGCCAGCGTATCATCCGCATTCCCAATCAACGTCATGCCGTAGATGGCGAAATCAAGCTGCCGTCGCCGCAGTGAAGCATCCGGTGTGGGTAAACCGGCTTCGGAATCGGGATCATTCACTCCCCATTGCAACACCATGCCACTCCCATGCCCACTAAATAAATAGCGAGAGCCGCGGGTAAAGGCAAGACTCATGACGCGATCGTCCTTTTGATAACTGAAGACCGATGGATCTTGATGGGTGCCAAGATGCCAGAGTTGAATTTCGCCATTTTCCAACCCTGTCGCTGCCCATTCATTCCCTAACGGACGATAGCGCACTACCCGCACTGATTTCTGTGCCTGCCCCAATAACCCCACCTGTTGTTTTGCCAATGGATTGAAGAACGCCGGAGCATTCCAGTGAATAATCCGTTGATCATCCGAGGTACTCAACAGTTCCGTACCCACCGCATTAAACTGCACAGAGTTGACTGCCGCCCGGTGCCCATAGAACGGGTTCTCGGGATTCATCCAGGAACACCACCAGATGCCATATAGCAACAACACTGCCAGCAATAGCTGCATCCATAACGGTAATTTTGGCTTTACCTTCAGGCGCAGCACCTGCGTATCATCCCGCAGGGTCGTGCGGGGATCCGAGAGCAGCCCATTTACCTCAAACAGCAGGTGTTTCCCCCAGCCCCACCAGGGACGACGGGTAGAAGCCGTGAGTTGCACTGGCAACTTTTCTCCGGGTGCTAAGGTCGCTCGATCGGGCAACACTTGAAAGGTAATTTGTTCAACATCATCACCGCTCAGATTTACTGAAACCTGCTCCGGCACATTACTTTGATTGGTGAA
This sequence comes from Pantanalinema rosaneae CENA516, assembly GCF_050753385.1. Classification (NCBI taxonomy): domain Bacteria; kingdom Bacillati; phylum Cyanobacteriota; class Cyanophyceae; order Leptolyngbyales; family Leptolyngbyaceae; genus Pantanalinema; species Pantanalinema rosaneae. The sequence continues at coordinate 58,841 of NZ_JBLZFZ010000038.1, read as the reverse complement.
CTCCAGCCAATAATCGACCGTATCTGCCCACCATCGCCAACCCGCCCCCTTTGGTGGTAAAACATGTTGAGTCGGAGAACAGGTTAACTCCAATTGACCACTGGGACGGAGTTCTACTACGCCAGTCGCACTGGAAGGGGGACCATTCGGTTGGGTGGCTCGGACGGCAAAGGCATAGCGCCCACAAATCGTTTGTGTGGTTGGTGGAATGGAGACAGCAAATAAGACCTCAGTCAAACTTCCTGGCTCAAGGCGTAAGCGGTGTTCTGTCCCAGAGGGCAACCACTCGGGTGGCAGTCCCGTCAGCCCTAACATTACATCGGTAATCTTCTGGCTGGGATTATGCACCCGCACCAGAATGTCAATTTGTTCAAACGGGTTGACCTGATATTGTTTGATCGGCAGGTCTACCTTCACGGGGATCGCCGTTCCCGATTCCAGATTTAACCGCACCAATTTGCGATCTTCACCTAATTCCAGTGAGAAGGTGCGGACGGTTAGGTTCATCACCCCAGCAAACCCCGGAATCGGAGTATCGGTAATCGTCACTTTAAAGCGGGTTTGATCGCCCGGTGGCTTTTTCGCCGAAATTTCCGGGGCGAGTTCATACCAGCGCCGTTTGGAATTCGCCTCAATACCGGGAGCCAACAGTTCCAACTGAAACGTGGCAAAGCGATCGCTTTCATTCACTGCCGTCACTTCAAAGGAAGCCGTAGATGTTCCGGGCTGGAAACTCAGTTCCTTCTGTGAGACTGTTGTGGCGATAGGGGTTTTGGTCATAGCAAAAGTTGAACCGCTAACCTGCTGAAATTAAACGTTAAAGAGTGATTGCATCCGCCGCCGAATCCAACTCAAGGGATTCTGTTTAAATTCTGTTTCATCCTCGACCAGCCCCGCCTGTTGCAACAAGCTCTGACGTTGCTCTAATTCAGATTGATATTGATTAATTTTATGGGCAATTTCATCTGCCAGGGTGATGTTCTCTCTTAAGAACTTTTGAAATCCAGGGCGATCGATGACGAAGAGAATACTATCCTCTAAGGCTTGGGCAGAGGCGGTTCGAGGAATACCTAACAAGAGGGATAATTCCCCAAAAAACTGTCCCTGGCTCAAATGATTTAAATCTTTATTTAAGCTTTCCGTATAAATTTTGATTGAGCCAATCAAGATAATGTAAAAGGCATCTCCAGGCTCCCCTTCCCAGCAAATATGAGCTCCCTCCTGCACAATTTTGCGATAGCCAGCATTCACTAAGGCTTGCAATTGGGTAGGACTAAACGAGGCAAAATAAGTTACCTGTCGTAATAGCTCAACTAGATTCAATTGCTGAAATTCATGATCTTTTCTCCGAGCTTGCCAGGCTTGTTGCAATAGTTGCTTGACATAGAGAGGCTCTGCCTGATCTACAGCCGCCACCATATATTTAGCGCGTTCATTGGCATTTTGCAGTTGTTGTAATTGAGAGTGCATCAGTGATTGCCGACGATAGACCACCGTTGCCATTTCATCAACCACGCGAGCCAGTTGCCCAATTTCATCCTGTCGCTGCATCACATCCTGCAATTGGCTTGGATCAAAGTTTCCGGATTCGATCGCCGCCGCCGATTTTGACAAGCGCAATAGGGGACGAGTAATCCACTGAGCCGCCGTTAAGCCGAGGACGATCGCACCACTTGCCACCGCTAAACCGATCAACAGCGTCTGGCGGAGATTGGCATGAACTTTACCCATAAAATCTGAGGTGGGTGCCACCGTGACAATAAACCAGCTCAGCCCATATTGATCTCGCAGGGGCGTAATGGTCAGAAAGTAGCGAGTGCGCTCCATCATCACCACCAGTTGCTGCGGAGCCTGAATCTGATCCCAGTCCTGAAATCGCTTGGTGACATACTCTGCCGCTAACTGAATTTGGCGATCGCTAAACTGCGAGGCTTTTAATCGCTGAATGGTATTATCGGCTGCTTTAAACGGTAGGGCGGCGGCAGAACTCGCGACTAACATGCCATCCGGTTCCACAATAAAGATTCTGCCGGAAGGGCTAAATTCCGTTTGATTCAGGTATTGATTCAACTGCGACAGAATCACATCCACGCTGAGAATCCCCAGCAATTGCCGTTGGCGATCGAACACAGGCTGATTTGCTGTAATCGATACCACGTCTGGCTTATCTTCCCACTGGTAAATCGAACTCCAGATCGGCTTGCCCGCCGCGACCGTTTCGGAGTACCAGACCTCCTGGCGGGGATCGTAGGGTTTCGTTTCTAACAAGCGACCACGTTGCCCCCGGGAGTCAGGTTGATAAACATGCAGTTTGCCTAATCCCGTAGTCTCTGCCACTTCGTTAATCAATAATTCGCCGTTGTCTAACCGCTCCAGTCCAATAAATTCGCCTTTCGGAGTGCCAAAGGAAATATAACCCACATTAACCGAGCGAATCTGTTCCCAAAAGTATCTCTCAACGCTGCGATACTCTTGCAGATTCAGCAAGCCCGCCTGACTGGCATCCAGATTCATGCGGTTAATCTCATGGGGATTGGTCAGATACCCATTCAAATGTTGGGTAATCCGGGCACTGACTTCATCACTGAGGCGAAATGCCAGGGCATCCACCGCTTGCTGTCCACCTCGGTACGTGATCCAACTGGTTAGCCCAACTGTAACCATAATTGGTGCAATGATTAAAGTGGGCAAGGCTCGTTGAATCGAAATCGATGGCATAGGAAATCCAAATCAAAGGTTAGGAGAATAGAGGTTTGAACAATGGCATAGTAGATGACATGCAAGATGAATGAACCGAACGGACTCGATCGCAAATCATGATCTATGGACTACTCACTTGATCGAATTGCACATTAAACAACGATTTCATCCGGCGGCGAATCCAACTTAATGGACTTTGGGAAAAACTGGTTTCATCTTCAATTAACCCCGCATCTTTCAATAGTTCCTTACGTTGTTCCAACTCCGATTGGTACTCATTAATCTTGAGGGCAATATCATTAGCCATTTGGGGGTAACGATTGAGGAAATCCTGGAACCCGGAGCGATCGATAACAAACAAAATACTATCCTCTAATGCCCGGACAGTAGCCGTCCTGGGAATGCCTAACAGCAGGGCTAATTCACCTAAAAACGTGCCCTCTGCCATATTTCGCAAATGTCGCTTGGGATTCTCAATGAACACTTCAACGGAACCAACCAGAATGATGTAAAACGCATCACCATCTTCCCCTTCCTGACAAATATATTCGTCCTGCCGGAAGACCCGTTTATACCCGACATCAAACAAATACTTTAATTCTGGATCAGTCAAATTCTGAAAGTACGTGACGTGACGCAGCATATCGGGCAATTTGAACTTTTCTAGTTCCTCACCCTTACCCCGCGCCTGCCGAGATACCCGCAACAACTGTTGTACATGATTGCGCTCAGTCAAATTCACAGCGATCGCCGCTCGTTTCACGCGATCGGTCTCACTCTGCATCCGTTGTAATTGACTTTGCAATTGGCGTTCTCGTTGATACACCACCGTTGCCATTTCATTAATCACCCGCGCCAGTTGTCCCACTTCATCCGATCGCTCGACAATATCGTGCAAACTATCCGGACTAAAGTACCCCGACTCAATCTCCTTCGCCGCTAAACTCAAGCGTTCCAATGGTTGAATAATTCGCTGGGCAGCAAACAACCCTAAAAGTACGGCGATTCCGGCAATTCCCAAGCCAACCAGCAGGTTGTGGCGAGTGTTGACATTAATTTTTTCCATGAAGTCGGCTTCTGGCACCACCACTACCACCAACCAGTCCAGACCTTGCTCATCAATTAAACGGGCAACGTGGACAAACTGATTCTCCCCCTTTAACGGAAACGTTAACGTTTCGTCGTTTTCAAGCTGACTAAAATCACCATGCTTGTCATATAACTGTTTTGCCGTTGCCTGAATCAAAGGCTGGGTACTCTTAATTGCCGAAATCCGCTCTGTCCCCTTTAAAGCTTTGACGACCGGCGATTCTCCCGTTGAACTGGCAATTAATTCCCCCGATCGCTCCATAATGAAGGCTTCCCCAGCCGGACTGATATTGAGTTGCTGAAGAAACTTACTCAGTTGTTCCAATGGCACATTATTCGCCAACACTCCTTGCAGATTTCCGCCTTCGGTGTAAACCGGAATCGTGGCGGTAATGCCTAAGACATCGGCATAGGAGAATTTGAACACCGGACTCCAGGTAGGTTTCCCCGTCTCGATCGCAATCTTGTACCAGGGTCGAGTTAACGGATCAAATTTTTCTCCAGTTTGCTCCACACTCGCTCGGTTGCCCTGCTGATCCAGTTTGTAGGTGGTGCGACCAGGAAAGGTAGAATCATCCCGAATGCGAGACAGGATCGAGCCATCCTCTTGCACTTGCACCCCAACAAAATGACCCTTGGGATTGCCGTAGTAAATGTAGGTCAACCCCAGGGACGACTGAATTTGATGCCACAAAAACCGTTCCATTTCCGGTAGATTATTGGGATCCAAATTACCACTGCGAATGGAAGCGGCAATCAGTCGATTGGCAAGTTGTGGCTTATCGATATAGTTATTAACATGCTGCTTAATCCGATAGCTCACCTCACTGCTTAACCGGATTGCCAATGCTTCTACCGATTGCTGTCCCCCGCGATAGGCCAACCAACCTGTTAGCCCAACAGTGGCTATCAGGGGAGTAATCAACAGAATTGGTAGGGCTCGACGTATTGAAATCGCAGGCATAGTTCAGCCAAGGGTGAAAGAATAGGGAAACATAGATTACTGACTATTCACTTGTTGGAGTTGCGTCATTTGTTTGCGGCGTTGAGCGTAGTGGAGAAGATTAATGCCCATTTCCTGTGCCGCTCGAATTGTGTCTCTGGTCATGGTTAAATCTCCTAATCCCCAGGCGGCAGATAATTGCCCCAAGACAACAATTAATCCTCCCCCCACCAGGAATTTGATTGGTTGTTCATTCACACTGGGGGCGGCTCCAAACAGAAAGGGTTGACTGCGTAACGGGTGGTGACGCGGCAAATTTTCCCAGGTAACCAACGGAGTTCCCAGTTGTTGAGCCACTTGCTCAAAGTTTTGCACTTGTTGATTAATTTGTTGTTGTAGAGCAAGATTGATCGCTTCCAGTTCTGTTTCTAGTGAACTCCGTAATTCTGTGAGTTCGCTGAGGCTGACATTACTTTCGGCGGGATTACTGGCTCCAATGTTGAGCCGAGCGATCGCCGCCGCTAATTGTTGTTGAATGGTTCCTAACTCCTCTAATTTAGATCCCTGAGTCGAAACCTCCACCAGCACAACTCCTCCTCCTTCCAGAAACTGCCGGACGGTATCCACCATCGCATCAGACAACGCATGGGACTGCTGCCCGGTTAACAGCAAGAGATCGCAGGCAGTGAGATCCACGATCGCCTGGAGGTTCACCTGGCTCATCGGTTCCGCGCCCTGTAAAGCCGGATATAACGCCTTCAGCGATCGCAGCAAATCGATCGCATTCTCGTTTAACTGAGCAGTTTGGGGATTAGCAGGAATTGCCTCCGTTGCCGCCAGGGTTGCCACCCGCACCATGGCCTGCGATCGGGCCTGCGCCTGCACCCGATACCGCAAATCTAGCGCCTGATATTCCGGTTCAAACACATTGGTTGCTGCTTGAATCCGCTCAAATCCAGGCTGCAACACAATCCGGCACAGTTCCACTTCCATCGCATCCGGTGGCGTATTGCGTTCATCAATCCGGAAGGTTTCCTGCACCATCTCGGAGGTAGCCTGGCGTTGCAGTTGATCGGGGTCTACATAACTAACCACAAGATAGGTAATCAGGGGTTCCCCTTCTAAGGGATTAGATGCCACATGGAACTCGATCGGTTGCGGCACCACAATCGGATTGCCCATCGCATCGATCGCAATGCCCGGTTGCACCTGCACCCAGCGACCATCACGATATTGGGCGGGCACATCTTGAGGGGCTGGAATCACACAGACCCCTAACCCCCAGACGATCCCAGGTTGATTGAGTGATTGATAGTGAACATTCTGGCGATCGCGGTGATACTCATGTGCCCGTCGCCAGCGTTCCGCATTGATCAGCAAGCCATCTGAAACGTGTAGACGTTCAAATGGTTTGATCGGAGGAGAGGGAAGGATGTGCATAAGCGGCAGAAGGGATGGGTAAGGTTAGCTGGCGATCGCTAAGTCCGATCGCTCGGTCGCAGAGGGATCCTGGACAAACAGTTCGTAGGTACAGAAGGCAGGCTTCTCTTTTTGAATAATGTAGTGAACCAGTTGTTCATCAATGTCCATATTGGGCTGAAGTCGCAACCGGACGGTGAAGTGGAAGGGACGACCATGCCCTAGAGCCGTATCCTGTCCCATCAAACCGCTACCTAACATAAAGGGTTTATAGGTGGCTTCTTCAATACAAATATGTTTGTCGGTTTCCTGGGACAGGTGATCATCTAAGGGCAGATCCGTATAAAGGTGTAAAAACAGCCGTAAGCCCCGCCGCGTCCCCCGCCAACGGTAGATTTCCATCGCATTGCGAATCAGTCGCCGTTGCTGGAGTGGACTCCACCGGGAATCCAGATCCCAGGCGACCCAATGGGCTAAGAATGGCAGCATCGATTCCGGTGCCGTCAGGGGATCTAGATTTGCCCACATCACCGCCAGCGACTGCACCACCGGGTCAAATGCCTGCTCAAAAATCTTCAGGAAGCGACCAATAAAGTCCACTTCCCGGTAGATCAGGGGCAGAAATTGCAAATAGCGACTACGGGAGCGCACACAGAGATTAACCGGCGCATATTCCTGGCGCTGTTGTCTGGCTGCACTGTCCCGGAACGCCGCCACTACCTGACACCGATAGTTCAACCCCAAACTTTCGTTGGCTCGTAGTGCCTGAGTATCTTCAAAGAAATTAGCCGGAACCTGAAACACAATCACCGCATCCATCCGTTGCCCTGGTCGCAGTTCCCGACCTTCCAGTCCCAGTCGATACCAGGAGAGCGGACACTCACCGTCTAGTCGCAAATCAATCTCCAGCGATCGATCGCTGAGGTTTTCCAGTTGGACGACTAATTCGATCGCCTCTCCGGGTAACAATACCAAGTTAAACGCCGCCGTATCGCTCTCGATCGAGGGCGTTTCCTCGGGAATCTGCATCGAGAGCAGACGCATTCGTAAGACCTGGTTGGAGTGAGTCGGGGGCATGGGCGTTAGGAGGTAGAGGGGTGAGGGAGATAGGGAGGATGGGGAGGGGTTAGCTGATCAGGTTAATGGTGTGATGGGCACGGATGCGGCGTTCACTCCAGGAACAAATCAGACCAAAGCTGCCGGGATCAATCACGGGATCGGGGGAAGGATTGCGAATCCAGCTACCATTCTGTTTACGAAGTTCAAACAGTTGGACAACCCCGAGATACCGAACTCCGGGCACTTGCTGGAATAGCGCCACGATATCGGACTGATAGACCGGACGACCAAATTGCCAGCCATTGCCATCCAGCCCGCCGGTTAAGGGATTGAGGAAACGGTACAGTAACACCCGTAATGTCCGCAGAATTTCATCGCGGGATTGGGGATTGTTGTACTCCGGACTGAGCCCCACTTCTGCCCGTACCGACACGCCGACATACTCGGGCTGCTCCAGTTTCACCTCTACTCCCAACAACTTACGATCGGCTAAAAAGCTGAGAATCCGTTGCTGTAAGGTCGGTGACAGACTGAACTGATCGGGATGAATGCCCTCGGCTCGATAAATCGGTTCCAGGTTCACCTTCGGCACCACTAATAACCGGACAATTCCCGCTTCATGACTCTTCGTAGCAGGTAAACAACGGCATTGGGCAACGCCTCCCTGTGCTCCTTGCAACGTTAATGTTTCAAAATCTTCGGGAGTCACGGCGCGATCGCGGCTCCGCAGCAACCCCGGCACCCGAATTGCCGCCTGCTCCAAGGATTCTGCATCTGTGCCATTCTGCGCCGGATCATGGTTAATTACCGAGGCAACATAGGGCACTGCCGTTTTCATCACGGTCAGGCTTCCGGGTTGCACGTTACCCCGCTGCCCTCCCCCAGTGCGGTAGGCAACCATGCGAACCATCGCCCCCCGAGGTGGCACTGCTCCATACTGCCGCTCTAACATCGGGGCAGATAACACCCGATTGACGGTACTTTGTTGCCGGGGACTGGTTTGGATCTGGCTACGCACCTCAGTTTCTTGCTTGAGTTGATGGGGTTCCCGTACCAGCGGCCCAAACTGCACCACGCCAGTCAGCGAATCAATCACGTAATGGTGGTCGTCCGGCTGCGATTGGGAGAAGTCGGGCACTTCCTGCCAGTTCTGGGGTAAGCCACCGGGCGGAATCACCTGAATATACTCGCCCTGCCGTCGGGGTAACACTGGCACCCCAAACAGTTGAAAACTTTGTCCGGGAGTGCCTTCACTCAGCCCTAACACTTCATCCCGCATTAACGTGCATTGACTGGCAGCCACACTACCGCCGATCGTGCGAACCGATAACCCCATAATCTGGGGCGATCGACTGTACGCCGGTTGATCGGCATTGGGTGGCGTACAGACACAGCGCAACCAGCGTCCCTGATAGGACAAAAAGTTGGTGACTGGGAATTGCATCGGTAAGTGCAGCACCACATCGGCTCCCTGCACCGCATTCAACCCTTGTTGACTCAGTTCACTAAAGCTGAAGCCCTGGGTACTGTCATCGATTTCGTCTCGCAAAACAGGTTGCCAGGTTTCACCATCCCAGGCTTCCCAGCGCCGGGGCGGCAGGTTGGGATTAATCCCCGTAGAGGTTGCCGCTTCCCCCTGCACATTCACCGCTAGCACATTGCCATCCACCACCGAAGCAGGCTCCAGTACCAGATAAAAGCAGTTCCCTGTCTCCGGTCGTTCGGCAAATAACGCTTGCTCGGGGCCTGACCAGCGCCCATCATGATCCTGTGTCCACAAATCCGTAAACCGATCGCGGAGAGTCTGTGGGGTGTCCTCCACAATTTCTGCCGTTAGAAAATGCCGTAAGCCGGGACTACCGATCGTCAAGTCGCGATCGGTACTAAAGACCACCGCCTCTTCTCCCTCGGTTCGCAGCGTCGCCACCTCAATTCCCGTCGGAATCGTATAGGGTTCAGCCAGGGTGCTGTTTAAGTAAAAGGTCAGGTTCGTTTGCGCCGGAGCCGGAGCCTGTAAGCGAATCCCCAGTAGCTCTAAGAAGGTGACATAGTTGCGGCGGGGCACTTGATTGAAGCGTTGCAACATTTGCTCGGTCATCCAAGCAAATAGTTCAATCATGGTAATGCCGGGATCACTGGCGTTGTAATTCGTCCACTCGGGACAGTAGCGGGGAATCCGCAACAACGACTCATCCTTCAAATCCTGGTAGGTGCGATCGTCCAGGTTTGATTTCGGTAGCTTCGGCAGAAAATCGAGATCCATAGCAGCGGCTAGTCCGGGGGGTAAGTGGGCTATGACTGACAGAGGCAAAGGGACAGAGATAGGCGATCGAATCGAGCAGTCAACGGGAAGGCAGAATTACCAATCCTCCAGGCTAAAGTCGCTGACAGCCCCTCGCCGCTCCGCCGTCAACGCCTCATCCAGATCCTCCGTTGCAGATTGCAGATAGAAGGGATAGACCAAACTGCGAGTCTCATAGGTTTCCACAATGCGATAGTCGATCAATAAGTCCACTCGTCCCCGCAGGGGGTCAGGGTCAGCCCGAACATTGTCTAATTCAATCCGGGGTTCCCAACGGTTGAGCGCTTCTTCAACCGCAATACATAACCGCACCAGCGTATCGGAACTCATTGGCGCAAATGCCAGGTCGGCGAGGGCAGACCCAAAATCGGGGCGACTGGCGCGTTCCCCGATCGAGGTGCGGAGGATAATCCAAATCGATTCTTGAATATTTTGATCGGCGGCACTGAGCTGTAGGCTACCCTGCACATTCACCCGCAGGGGAAAACTCCAACCTGTACCGAGGTAAGCTTGTGGATCAGACAGAGGATAAAGATCGGGCATACAAGGGCGCTGATACCTGACTGCGCAGATACCTTAGCGAAAGATCTCTATCCATCACCATTCGCCAAAAGTCGAGTCTGAAGGTGATTGGCTCAACCAGGGCAAACCAGCGGATTACCTGGGGTTGCAGGAGGTGAAAACGATCGCAATGATCGCAATATTTTGTAAATTCGTCACTTAAAACTTAACAGTTAATGCTTCAGAACTTAATAGTTAATCCGCCTCAGTTCGCAAGACCAGCAAACCCAACAAAAACAGCACCAGGATTGATCAGGATTAGGTGATGCAGGGATGCACCTGTTCCTTAAACAGTGCCAACTAATATTTTAACTTGACTTAACTTTAATTTAACTTAGAATTAATCTACTGTAAATCGGTCGAGTTTTGCGTATTTAATGGATGCAGAGCACGCGACCAGCAATTTCAATGACCCCGGAAAGGAGCACCAGCATGGTAGTAATGATGCTAGAAGCCAGTGATTGGCTGCATATTGGGTTTCGGCTCTTGCTCGCGATGATTGTCGGGTGTCTGATTGGCTATAACCGTCAACGCGGTGGTAGACCCGCCGGAATGCGGACGTTTATGCTGGTCAGTATGGGAGCCGCCTTATTTGTGATGATTCCCTTGCAAGCTGAAGGAGACACGTCCTTTGCCACCACCAATGCGCTCAGTCGGACTCTGCAAGGGGTAACAACAGGAGTCGGCTTTTTGGGAGCCGGTTTAATTTTGCAGCAGTCTTCTAAAAAATCGCGAGTGCCTAAAGTCCGAGGTTTAACCACCGCTGCGACGATCTGGATTTCAGCGGCATTAGGAGCCGCGATCGGCTGCGGATTATGGCAAATGGGGTTATTGGGAGCAGGATTAACCTTACTGACCTTAAGTGGCATGAAGCGGGTGAGGCAAATTCCTTTATTTCAGTCCTCTCAAGCCACTCTAAATCCACACCAAACACCTTCCGCTTCGGCAAGTAATCTGAAGCGCAATTCGACCGATGTTAGTCAGTAGGGACAGGCGATCGCTCAGCCCTGACTGGACTAGAAAAACCATTTGCGTAGTTAGTAAATTGCTGATCTGCTGAAGTAACAATGCGGCTACCACTCTCAATTTATGACTGGAATCCAATGCTAACTCAAGAGCCAGACAACAACTAACTACGCAAACGGCTAGACGCGTTTGCCAACTCAACGTTCAATTAGACACAGGTTAACTCAAAGCATTGATGACATAATCAATGTAAGAGTTTGCTTCAACCGCCGGATCACCTGTTAAACCATGATTTGCTTTAATGTATTTCAACGCTTCCACATACCAACTGGGTGATAACTCGAACGTGCTGTTAATTTCAGCTAAACCAGCGACAAGATAATCATCGATCGGTCCTGTGCCACCCACCACCAGGGCATAAGTGATGATGCGTAGATAGTAACCAATGTCACGGCTGCATTTTGCTTTGCCACGGGCATCCGAAGCATAATTAGGACCTTGCAATTGCGTGGTGTAGGGAAACTTTTGATAAACCGCATTCGCGGCTCCCTCGGCTAAACTTTGAGCTTTGCCGGAGAGCGATTTCACTGCTTCCAGGGTCGCCGCCGCTTGCCGAAAGCGACCAAAGGCTACTTGAAATTCACCACTACTCAAAAAGCGCCCTTGGGAGTCGGCGGCAGTCACAGCTTCGGTTAGAGGGGTTTTAGACATGGACAAAACTCTCCTAAATAGAAATAGTAGGTGTAACAATTGAGTGCAATCTACAGCCGTTCTCAAATGAATGCATCACACTTGTCAATTCGGTCAGCCCCCTTTTCTAGGATGCCCGTAGGGCTTTAAGCCCCCTTTCTAGGATGCCGTCAGGCGATATTCTGGGGGACTTTGGCTCCTGTTCCCCCCAGAATTGGGGGGGCTAGGGGGGCGAAAACTGCTGTAAATTGCGATCGAGGTTGTCACGACTAATGAGTCGTCATTAGATCAGCGATGCCTCATACGGAGTGAACATCACAAAAATTAGCCAACCGCCGCCGCTGCTCGATCGAAATAACCCGCGACTTCGGCAATTAAGGCGCTGCAATCACCCCGCGTAATATTATTTGGATCATTGGCAAGCGCGATCGACGCTTCCTTCAGCTTTTGAATCCCCGCCGCGACGGATGCCCCAGGAGTGCCCAGCGCCACATAGGTTTCCCGCAACCCATTTAACGCTCGATCGTCCAAGACACTGGAATCTCCCGTAAAAATGGCATAGGTGACATAGCGCAGAATAATTTCTAGATCACGGATGCAAGCAGCAGCCCGACGGTTGGTATACGCATTGCCGCCTGGAGCAATCAATTGCGGTTGTTCAGCGAATAATTCCCGCGCGGCATTAGCCACAATGGCTGAGGCGTTACTGCTAATGCGATTGACAACATCAATCCGTTTATTGCCATCTTGCACGATCGCGAGTAGTCCATCAATTTGAGCGTTCGTCAAATATTCTCCCCGCGCGTCTGCCTGAGCAACCACTTTGGCAAAAGCATCTAGTACCATCGTTTCAATCTCCTAAATTTGGATTAGTTGAAGATCATCATGTGGTTTTAAACCAGAGGTTTAAGGGTTGAATGACCAATGAACCCTTCAGAAATAGCTTTGAAAGCACAAAGTCAACATAGAGCTAAAAACTCTATATCAAAGTTGCTTTAGTCCTGATCCTTTGAGGAAAAGCTTGATCCAGGCAGGATCAGGAAATATTTCAAAGCTCTGGGAAACCCCAATTCTTGAGAGTTATTCAAGCCTAAACTGTAGAGTTTTAAGCTGTGATTGTTGTTTAACCCTTACGAATTCTAGTTATACAATGCTAACTCATTCGTTTTTATTAAAGTTTGTTAAGGGCAGTTTTTCTTGTTAGCTTAAATCCTCACAAGCAAGTAGGATTTCTATCCTACTGTTTAACTTTTTTATGCCATAAAGCATTGCAAAAAAAGGGTTTTAGGATTAATCAAGTCATTGGCAGCAAATTAAATCTATCCAATAGCCCGCTCTAAAACTTAATTTAATTGTGCTTACAGTTACAAAGAAATGGGTTCTAGTCATTCAATCTATTTCCACTACTTTAAGCAACGTTAATGATTGTGCTTCCAATTACAAAATCAACCTACTGCCACTTCTTGCCTGAAGCTTTTCTGCTGGGCTGGACAGTAAATTAGCTTCTGATTAAATCCCTGAACTTGCTTTTTATTAAGGGCTATGTCAAGATGAAGCAAGTAAAATACTGTATTCCTATCGTCTTACCGTATTTTAACCAGATCCTATTGCCTCTACCTCCCCTCCATCCCCTGTCTATTTCAGTTCCTATCCCTCAATCCCGTCCTCATCCGATATGGCAATTCTGCAACTTGCTGACCAACAAGTTCACGGCTTAACCTCGATCTCACCTGTCCTAGAAGCAATCAATATTCGTCTGGAATATCATCCTATACAGCTTCTACCCGCCGCTAAAGACTTATTAGAACGCGATGTTTTAGAACTGGAGCATCGACAGAATCTATTAGAGCTTTACCAGGATCATCTCGCGGCGATCGTTCCCGATGGTGAGTATGCTTGGTGCGATCTGCTGGTTCTGCATCCAGGTTCACCGAATTTACAAACGATCGAACATAATTACGGTCGCTATCATACTCACGCCGATCCAGAAGTGTTATATGTTCTGGCAGGCTCCGCCATTTTTGGATTTACTCACCCTGATCAGGGTAGCCAGCTTCAACTCCGGTTGGAAGCAGGAGATTTTCTGCATATTCCCAGTCATGTAGAGCATTGGTTTAGCCTGACCGCATTATTGCAATTCAAAGCAGCTCGCTATTTTGTCAACACCAATAGTTGGATGGCTCACTACACCAACACCGTTATGGATGAATCAAATTAGCTTGAATCAATCAGATTGACAATTTCACTGACATTCTTATGTTATATGATGCTCAAGGTTTGGCGGTAACCACCGATTCCCCAGCCGCCATTCAGTCTATCAATCACTTTATTGACCAGTCACTGCTCTATGGAAACGCGGCAGAACCAGCCATTCTACAGGCATTAACAGCCGATCGAAGTTGCGCGATCGCCCATGCCTATGCAGCCGCCTACTTTTTATCTCAAGAAACGGCGATCGGATGGCAGCAAGCTCAACCCCATGTGAAAGCCGCACGTTATCATGATTCTGAGGCTACAGAACGGGAACAGTGGTATATCCAGGCCATTGTTGCCTGGGCAAAGGGCGACATTAACCAAGCACTGACCTATCATCGCCAACTCGCTCAACAATATCCACGCGACTTAATTTCGGTTCAACAGGGACAATATCATTACTTCTACCAGGGCAATGCTACGCAACTGCGGCAAATTGCGGAAATAGTGTTTCCCATGAATCAAGACCGCCATTATTTATATGGCATGTTAGCGTTTGGCTTGGAGCAATGTGGTGAACTCGATCGGGCTGAAGCGATCGGACGGCAAGCAGTGGCAATGAACCGACATGATCCCTGGGCACACCATGCGGTTGCTCATGTATTGGAGCAGCAAGGACGGGTTGAGGCCGGGATTACCTGGATGGAAGGTTTGGCTGATACTTGGGATGGTTGCAACTCGATGTTGTATACCCATAATTGGTGGCATATTGCGTTGTATTATTTAGTGCTGGAAGATTGGCAAACGATATTACAACTGTATGACCACCATATTTGGGGGCGAGCAGATCACACCGCCTCTAAGGATTTGGTAGGAGCGATCGCCACCCTACTCCGCTTAGAATTGCAGGGTACAGAGGTCGGCGATCGTTGGCAGAAACTTCTGCCCTCATTGCAACTTCGGCTGCATGAACATGCTCTGGCATTTCAAGATTTGCACTATATTTATGCCTTGGCACGAATTGGTTGCCCCACCTTAGTCAAAGAGATGTTGCAAAGCCTCACAACTCATATTGCTACACTACCGCCCACGCAACAAGCGATCTGGCTCAATGTCGCTCTTCCAGCCGCCCGAGGTATGGTTGCTCATGCCAATTGTGATTGGTCTACAACGATTACAGAATTGCAAACTGTATTACCACAGTTATCTCAACTGGGTGGAAGCCACACTCAACGTCAATTATTTCAACAGCTTTATCAAGATGCCATTCAGCAGAATGAACAATCCTATAAGCACTCCAAACTCGATCGTTCAAAGCATCTAAAATTCTCACCTATGTCACCGATGAGAACTCTATCACCAAAGTTAGCAGTACAGGTGAGCTAAATTGCAATATTGATTACAGTGCATATCCCGCTGCAACAATTTCAGTGTAAATTCTAGCGATCGCCTGGTAGTCATCCAGATTTACTGGGGCATAGCGTTGAACCTGCATCGCGAACATCGCTTGCTGTAATGCTGGGTCAGGTTGGAGCAAAGCGGATCGTAGGCGCTGAATACAATTTACGCCGAGATGTTGCGCGGCAACGATCGGTGGCATTGGACAGAAATCTAGCGCGGTAATGATTCGTAATTGATCGGCAAGCTGTGGAGATAACCGGAACTCCTGTTCCAACACTGTACTATCGATCGCGGCGCAATCTGCCTTTCCTTCCACCACCCAACGAATAGAATTTTGATGAGAACCGGATGGTAATGCCTGATTAAAAAAGTGAGGCGGACAATGGTGTTGCCAGAGATAGTGACATAGGAGGTAATAACCACTGTTGGAACCTGGATCGTTATAACACACGATCGCATTCATTAACTCAGCAAATGTGTTAAAGCGACTATTGGCATGAACAATGACATCGGCGCAATAAATTGGACGATTTTGATAACGATCGGCTTGCATGACTGGAGCGACGATCGGTTGTAATTGTCCTGGTGTAATCTGTTGATGCCGCATCAAGGGCAATCCGCAGATAAAGGCTAAATCAAGTTGATCTTGCAATAGTAACGGGTCTACTAGCGGATCACAGACTCCCTGAACTAATTCGATTTTCGTCTGTAAGGCTGGGGCTAAATAATTGATCACAGCCTGATAAAAGGGAAACCAATTGGGAGCCAGGTAGGAAACCGCCACTAGAACGCTGGAATGGGACATTAAATCTAAAAAATAAGTTATATCTGAATCTCTATGTTAAGAAATCATCCCCTGCTAATTCTGACCTTATCCTGCATCATTAGCTTTTTGCTGTTACTTGCGATCGCATTTAGTTCTAATTCACTTCGGATTATTACGGCAGGAATGTAAGCCAGAACTCCAACTCAAGTAATCATTAAATATAGTACATGGGATATTTTTGTTTGTGTCTATCCCGTTGCTCACATAAGTTTTGAATCGTATAGCGGCTTAACACTTCCTGCGAGGCTAGGGCAGCTTCTTGCCAAATATCTCGGACAATTTCCCGTTCACAACTAATCGAAGCAACTATTTCTTTACTTTTTTGGCGATTAGAACTGCCGTTATGGGATTCGCCATCGACCAAATTAATTACATCCGATACCGTAATTTTCCAAGGCTCTCGAATTAAGATATATCCACCCTTAGCTCCCCGCTGACTTTGCACTAATCCCCCGCGTCGTAGCATGGTAAAGATATGTTCTAGATAGCGATCGGGGATCGGTTGGCGAGTAGCAATTTCACTAACCGTAATCGGCTTTCTTTGATTCCAAACACCTGCTAGCTCAATCAATGCCAGGATGGCATACTCCACCTTGGCAGATAGATCATGAGTGGCTAAAGGAGATTCACTTAACATATACCGGTTTATCAGTAGGATTATCGGATTTTATCTGATAATACCCTGTTTGGATCAAATAAGTACTAAATTTCGATCGATTTACTAGGGAATATTTACGATCGGGCTGTAATATTGTCTCTGAAGGCGATAGAAGCCCTTTAAAAGGAAGTAGCAGATAGACAATGTCATCTATCTGCCAGGTCTAGTGAAGAGTTAGTTTAGTAACTTACCCCGGTTAAAGCCTGACCAGCGTTGCTACCTTACTACCCCATCTATGTACCCATATATGTGAGGTGTCTTGACGAAAGCACCCTAACCCGATAGGATTAACGTACTTTAAGGATAAATAGGACTATGCCACAGTTGATTAGGTAAAACAAGTGACGATAAATACATTTTTTAGAAAAACAAACCAATATTATTCTTAAAACCTAAATCAGGTTCCTAGCCGTCACTTAATCTATTATTTTTAGCAGATCAGCGTTTCCAGACCAAGATAAAATTGGTTGGAATCACATCATCGCTCTGCTTGATTAAGCAACTAATCTATTGTGAAATAATTAACTACTTTTCTGCTGGGAATCAAGCAACGAAACTAATCGAGAAAACCAGTAGATTACCTCTGGATCACAGCAAGTCGTGAGCCGAGAAATCTCGATCGCCAGTTGGTATGTCGCTTCGGCTTGAGGATGGTTACTCAGTCCAGCATGTTGTAGTAATGCAGCCTTTAAATCACCGGGATAGATCAGACTACGGTGGTTTCTCACCAGTTGGGATAAAACAGGTTGCCAGTCAATGCTACCGACAATTAGGGGCTTAGTCATATTTTCCTCTATTGATAACTTTTGTTAATACCTTCATGCTTATACCCTAAACTACGTCAATTCATAACAACAAACACTCTTTTTTGTTAAATCAATCAATTCAGTTTATTAAAGAAACATTTGATACCTGATCCAATCACTAACCTGACAAGGTCTATTAATCTACGCTAAACTGATCGATTAACAGGTGTTAATATATAGCCACTATTCGTTGACGGAGTAATGTTGTGGGTATTGAGATTGAATCTGTCAGTAAGCACTTTGGAAGTTTTGCGGCTATTGATCAAGTGAGCCTGGAAGTTAAAACCGGTTCACTGGTCGCTTTATTAGGTCCTTCCGGTTCTGGTAAATCAACCCTACTGCGGATTATTGCGGGGCTAGAATCACCAGACCACGGCAGGATTTTTCTGACTGGACGGGATGCCACCCATGCCAGTGTGCAAGAGCGACAGATTGGTTTCGTGTTTCAACATTACGCCCTGTTTAAGCACCTGACAGTTCGCCAAAATATCGCCTTTGGGCTAGAGATTGCTAAATGGCCCCCCGATCGGATTAAACACCGCGTTGAGGAATTACTCAAATTAATTCAACTGCGGGAATTAGGTGGGCGTTACCCCTCGCAACTCTCCGGTGGGCAACGGCAACGAGTTGCTTTAGCCCGAGCATTAGCCACAGAACCAAAAGTGTTGTTATTAGATGAACCCTTTGGAGCGCTAGATGCCAAAGTACGGAAGGAACTACGGAACTGGTTACGCCGTCTGCATGATGAAGTGCATGTCACGACGGTATTTGTCACCCATGATCAGGAAGAAGCTATGGAAGTAGCAGACGAACTCGTGGTAATGAATCGGGGTCGGGTCGAGCAAGTGGGCAGCCCCGCCGAAATTTACGATCGACCAGCTACCTCCTTTGTCATGGGCTTTATTGGGCCGGTCAACGTTTTGTTTAACCATACGGGCTTGCTTCAAAGTGCTGGCTTACCTGCTGATCAACCTCATGTGTTTTTGCGACCGCATGATGTTGTGGTAGATACAGTGCCCCGCGATCGCACCTTAGCCGCGCGGGTAGAACGGATTATCCATTTAGGCTGGGAAGTGCAGGCAGAATTGTTGTTAGAAGATGGGCAACCATTAATGGTCTATCTGGAGCGAGAACAGTTCGATCAATTAAATCTAGAATTTCGCCAACAGGTGTATGTGCAAGCGAAGGAAGAACGAGTCTTTGCCTTTGATGCAGTTGATGGCTGGCTGCATGAAGCCAAACAACTGAGTCGCGATCATCGCTAACTTGCTCCTACGATGCCAATTGACCTCAAGCGTTCGGCATAGTTCCGCTCACCGGGTCGCTCCTTGATGCAAGGGGAGTAATCCGGTGTTTCTCTATGGCATCCTACTTCTTTGTAATGACTCGATAAACTTGAAAAAAGTGTAAAGCAGCGGACAACGATCGCCATACAGGGATTTACTAGGTGATATACTACGGTTAGTCGCTCGAAATACCGTAGTTTATACAGAGAAATATACCCATGAGCCATTTAGACCAGCAAACAGCTACGACAATGCCGCTGGAACAACCGTCTAAGCCATCCAACTCAGGCTCATCATTGTGGAACAAACTCCGGGGAGGCGCTCTGCTGACAATCGGCTTTCTGTTATCGCCCCTGAGTTGGTGGAATGATTTAATTTTTAATTTGCCTGTTGCCTATGGGTTTGGCTACCTATGCAGTCGAGTCGTCAGCGATTGGTTAATCCCCGGCACGATCGTCGGGTATTGGATCTCTAATATTTTAGGCATCCTATTGATGCAGGCAGGAGCCTTAGATCTGGCACAGAGGCAGCCAACTCAGCGCAACTTCAAAAAAGAACTGTTAACGGGTGTAGTTTCTTCCACGATCTACACCCTTTTAATTGTTGGGCTAGTTCATTTCCATGTGCTAGAAACCCCCTTGCTGTTTGCCAGCGAGCAGCTTAGTAGTTTAACTTCCTGGTTGCCTTAGTAACGAACAATGAATTACTGGTTATTATCTTGCCTGAGTTTTGGGGTTGGAATTGTAGTCGGTTTAACCGGAATTGGTGGCGCTGCCTTAATTACTCCCATGTTGATCATGGTGTTTAAAGTTCCCGCCGCGATCGCGGTCAGTTCTGATGTCGTTGCAGCTACTTTAATGAAAGTAGTGGGTGGTATTAAACATTGGCGGCAGCAAACGCTTGATCCCCAAATTGTCAAATGGCTAGCTCTTGGCAGTGTTCCTGGTGCTTTAACAGGAGTAGGCGTATTTCATCTGATGCGAGGGAACTGGAGTGAGGATTGGAATGCTTTGTTACTGAGAGTGCTAGGCAGTATGATTCTGCTGGTGACATTACTCGGGCTGGTGCAGTTAATTATTTCCACCTGGTTGCCACAATTCCAGTTGCCCACATTACCCCAATTTGATCTGGCGACCTGGCAGGGGCGATCGGCAACGTTAGCGATCGGAGCAACACTTGGCTTCATGGTGGGATTAACCAGCGTTTCCTCCGGTTCCATGTTCGCCCTGGCATTAATGGCATTCTTCCAACTCGATGCCCGCAAACTGGTGGGAACCGATATTTCGCAGGCAGCAATTCTACTGGGTTTTACTTCATTAGGACATATTGGACTGGGGACAGTGGATTGGGCAGTGGTAGGTGCAATATGGCTGGGCTCCGTCCCCGGTGTTTTGCTGGGAGCAAAGTTATGTCAGTTTGCCCCCCAACGCCCCCTCCGCGCGATCGTCTATTCCCTGCTGATGATGGCGAGTTGGAAGTTAGTTGTTTAGTGAATCCAGGTCATGGCAAATTTTGAATTACAGCAACAATCCCCAGCGTTTTTGGGGTTTGTCAAACAGGTATTACAGGCTCACTGGCGATCGCTATTGTTACTTGGCGTTGGCGTTGGATTACCACTGTTTTTATTTGAGCAACTCGCTGTCGCGATCTGGCAACATCAGGGTGGTTTTCTCTGGGATGAACCGATCTTGCTGACGATTCATGGCTCCACCACTCAGTCACTAGATCGTCTGGCTCCGATGCTGACAAAATTGGGTGGCTTTAAGGGTGTGACGCTGATGACGACGCTATTATCGCTGTGGTTATTATGGCAACAACGATGGCGATCGCTGATTTATCTGTTGACGACTACGATCGGCAGTGGTGTCATCAACCGGATTGCCAAAGTATTATTACATCGAGTCCGCCCTAGCTTATGGGAATCTCTATCACCCGAACCGGATTTTGCTTTTCCCAGTGGTCATGCTACTGCCAGCATGACGTTAGTAGCAGCACTGATCATTCTCACCTGGGGCACTCGCTGGAGTTGGTTGGTATGCTTAGGCGGCAGTAGTTTTGTGGTGACGATCGCCTGGACACGCCTGTACCTGGGAGTCCATTTTCCCAGTGATATTTTAGCGGGTTGGTTCGTATCCATTGCCTGGGCGATCGGCATCAGTTTAGTCATTCGTCCGCATCTGGCAGCATCAACGATGAGCGAAGAAGTTCAACTCACCACTGAAGAAACCCAGACGATCGCCGCAGAATCGAACTAAATCCACAATCAGATTTTGATCCAAAAGGGAAGTTTTCCAACTGTCCCTTTTTCCCATCTCAAAACTTTTCACTCCAGAATCGCGGCACCAGCCACTTCAGTCGGGAATGAAAAGATGTAATAAACCACCCCCATTCCCAACAACAACACAGCCAGACTAGAGATAATCACCCAGCGATCGGGCGGTTCGTAAGTATCTTCTTCAATATCATCTCGTACCGTGAAATAGTGTTGAGTGGAGAGCAGGACAGACAGTAGACCGACGATCGAAAAAGCGAGTCCGAGTTTCCAACCATTACCGGGGGCTTGGGGAGCCATTGGGGGGTGGAGAATTCGCATCCGGACAATCAGTACCCCAAATCCCATTAAGGCAATACCACTCCGCATCCAGGATAAATAGGTGCGTTCATTCGCCAGGTGATCGCGAATGCGGTTGGGATTGAGATGTTTGGGCTGGTCGATCGATAACTGCACAACTTTTTCCGGCTTAGACAGAAAGGGTAATAACATCAACATTCGCCTCAATGGGAACAAAACAGGGAACGAATTGCGAGCGTAATTAATTGTGTTCAAGAACGTGATCACCAACAGGAATAACCCCTCTGCCAACGATTAATCTTTGGGAGCATTCGGTGGTTGAGCGTCAATATCCGCTTGAGTCAACACTGGAATTGCCCAGCCTGACTCACCTGATTTCAAGGTTTGAGCCGGAGGTACATTCAACTCGATCGCGCCTGTAGTGGGATTGGTTGCCACGACCAGTTGAGTGCCTTCTACAAACTTAAGTGCCAATGGATCAGTCAACGTCTCTACCGCAGTGAGGGGTGAGAACGCCACCTGAGTCGCCGCCGGGAGATACACTCCAGCACAGGTATAATCATCGTCGGTAGTTTCCCGATTCCCTAAGTAATAGAGTGTTCCTGATTGATTCGCCGGGGCTTTTTTCGGTTTGAGATAAACGGCTAACGTTTTACCTGT
Organism: Pantanalinema rosaneae CENA516; assembly: GCF_050753385.1. Classification (NCBI taxonomy): domain Bacteria; kingdom Bacillati; phylum Cyanobacteriota; class Cyanophyceae; order Leptolyngbyales; family Leptolyngbyaceae; genus Pantanalinema; species Pantanalinema rosaneae. The sequence goes on along the minus strand of NZ_JBLZFZ010000038.1, from coordinate 36,710 downwards.
TTCATTTGTGCAACGGGCGCGTGACTCTGAAATTTCTAGAATGTACTTTTGTAATTGCAACTCAGCCAATTGTTGCGAAGCTTCGGTAGCATTAACGGCAGTATCAGGATTATTCTGACGTTGAACTAATGCCTCGATCGCTTGAGTGACTTCGGCATAATCCGGGCTGGTCTTAAACCGACCGCGATCGGCAAAGGCAGAGGGAGCCACAATCAGATTTAGAAGCAATACCAGCGCCACAATCGCGACTTGCAACAACTTCATAGTCCTATCCTCTTAAAGGTCAACTTCAGCCTTATTATCCGGCTGAGAAGGTCGGGAACAATCGGTAGGAGTCATTTTCAATCAGGATGTAAACCCCTAAACCGATTAAGATCAACGGAACAATACGATGGGCATAACGGCTGAGGAAGGGGGCGATCGTGGGATGACTTGCCAGGTAGTGAGCGATCCCACACCATACCGCTACCAGGCAGAGAAAGACTGCCACAATGACAATTAGACTCGGTAAATCGCTACTGGCAAATAAGGGGACATAGATGCCAATATTATCGCCGCCGTTGGCAAACGTGACCGCTGCCACATGATAGATCTTAGGATGCAGGAGCGCCGCCAGCCCAACCATCGTCGCTTCTGAGTTAGCCATTAACTCTTCAGAAACAGTTTGGACACCAGGGGCTTCCTGTTGCCACTCCCACCAGTGTTTGATGCCAATTACGATCGGTAGAAATCCTAACAGCCCAATCCAGGCTTTGGGCAGAAACAACCCACCTAGAAACCCTGGCAAACAAGCCAGCAACAGTAGAATAAAACCCAAATATTTTCCAACAATAATATGCTGAGGACGTAAACGATCGTTGACCTGAGCAAAAAACACCATGAGAATTACAATGTCATCAATGTTGGTGGCAACAAACGACGTTATCCCCGTGATCAGCGCACTAACGAACCATTCCATGAGCCGTGAATCAGTTAATTTTCTTCACTCTCAGTTGTAGCCGCAGGTGACTGATTCCGGTTAAAAGCCAGTAAACAAAAGCCGCATAGAACCAGCGTCAACACCGTCAACCCTCGATCGGCCAGCGTGTGACTGTTGACTAAGATCAAACCGCCTAAGCCAATTAACCCAAAGGGGACAAGCTGATGACCGTAGTGAGCCAGGGTGTGAGCAATCAGCGGGAGACGAGTGAGCCGATCGGCGGCATAACACCAGACTCCTACCAGCAAGAAGAAAGTAGCCAAAATCACCAGTAGACCTGGCAGACGATGACTGGCAAACACAGGGACGTAAATGCCGATATTATCGCCGCCATTCGCAAACGTAATGGCAGCAACACTATAGGTTTGTGGCGACAGCACACTAGCCAGAAATGCGCCCTGGGAAGTTTCCAGCACCACATCATCCACAGCCTCTTCTGGTTCCTGAGTTAACAACCGACTAATGCCGATCGCGATCGGAATCATGCCTAACATGCCAAGCCAGGGACGGGGAAACACCAAACTACCGAAAAATCCCGGCAGACTAGCCAGTACCAACGCCCCAAAGCCCAAATATTGCCCAGTCACAATCTGCCGCCGCCGCAACCCCCCATTCACCTGCGAGAACAACAGTAACAGGATGATGATGTCATCCATATTGGTGGCTACAAACACCGTTAATCCAGTCGAAAGGGCGGTCAAGAATTGCATCATGGGGATAGTTGTTCAGGCTGGTGCGGGCGATCGCTGGGTGAATCTCGATCATTGAAACCGATCTGCCTTTACTTTATAAAGCTAAATTTATAGCATCAAGCAGTCTTTTTTCTCAAAATCATAATTACAATTAATTATTCAAGTTACAATCCCCCTTATCATCACTTGTCTACAACTCAAAAATGTAGTCATGAATACGTCAGTACCTAAAACTATTACATTTTTTATATCCTAGTTTGCAAGTAGGAATTGATCAATTGAAACTACAATTTCCTACTCGGAAATGAGCCATTAAGTTACTCAGGTTGAATGTATGACCCTTGAACAACTCCGCATCTTCCTGGCTGTTGCTGAATACCTGCATTTTACCCGCGCCGCCGAGTCCCTGTTTGTCACCCAGCCTGCTGTGAGTGCCGCCATTCAGAGCTTGGAAGAAGAGTATGGGGTGAAATTATTTCATCGCATTGGGCGGCGTGTAGAAATTGCCGAAGCAGGACGATTGCTGAAAATAGAAGCTCAGAAAATTTTGGATCAAGTCGTCCTGGCAGAGCGAGGCTTACGGGAACTCAACAATCTGCAACGGGGCGAATTAAAATTAGGGTCTAGCCTGACGATCGGCAATTACTGGCTACCCGATAAGATTAATCAGTTTAAGCAGCAATACCCCAAAATTACGGTTAATTGCATCTTAGGCAATGCCGATGAAATTTGTGAGGGCACAGCAACGGGCTTGTTTGATTTTGGCTTAGTCACAGGCGGTGTCAAGCCAGAATTACAGTCACTTTTGGAACAGGAAACTGTTGGTCACGATCGCTTACAAATTGTCGTCAGTCGATCGCATCCCTGGTTTGGGCGATCGCAGATCTCAGTGACAGAATTAGTGAATACAGACTGGATTATGCGAGAACCAGGTTCTGGTGCCCAACGGGTGTTTGAGCAAGCGCTTCAGAGTTGGGGGATTAATCCCATGCAATTCAATACCACCCTGATATTAAGTAGTAGTGAAATGGTGAAATCTGTAGTTGAGAGTGGTTCTGGAGCCGCCGCATTACCGGAACTAATGGTGCAAAAAGAACTTCAGTTAGGCACATTACACGCCGTTCAAGTTACCGATGCGGCTCAGTGCCTAGAAATTGTGCAACCTGTCTTAAAACTCAAACATCGACAACGGTTTCAAACTAAGTTGGCGATCGTCTTTGAACAACTCCTACTGATGCCTAACGCTCCATCACAACCGGCAAAAGCTTCCCAGCCAACTAACGAGTTGGTTGAGGTGTAGTGGCAGACGGTAAAGGTCTAGCCGTCACGGGGTGATGCTGAACAAACTGGCTTAAGTCAAATAAGGCGGTTGTACTGTCTCGCCCAATCATTAAAGGGAGATTGCCATTCCAGCGTTCGATCGCTTGCTTCTGTAATAAATCTGGGGTCAGGGTTTGCTGCACTAACCGTTGGGCTTCCGCTTCACCTTTCGCTAAATTCACTTTGGCTTCCGCTTCTTTAGCCGCTTTCAAGGCAACAAACTCAGCCCGTTTTGCTTCTTGTTCAGCAATTTGTTTTGCTTCTACGGCTTCACTAAATCGTTGGGAAAAATGCACATGCACTAACGACAAATCATCGACTGCAATATGATAAGTGGCTAACCGCTCTGTCAGTGCTAAATCGACTCCTGCTTTCACATCTCCCCGCCGAGTAATAATTTCTTCTGCGGTATATTGCGCCATCACCGCTTTCAACACTTCTTCTACGGCGGGATTAATGATACGGGTAATAATGGCTGGTGCATTACCAATTTGTTGAAAAATTAGATTCGCTTGATCGGGCAGAATATGCCAATTCAACGCTACATCCGTGAAGACATCTTGCAAATCTTTCGATGATGCTTCGGCGGAAATCTCTTGATTTTGCACCCGAACGCTGATTTTTTCGACGGTGTTGACCAGGGGAATGATTATATGCAGTCCTTCGTCTAACACCTGATCCTGAACCTTGCCAAACTCTAGTAATACACCCCGTTGCCCTGCGCCAATCACCACAAAGAAACTTGCCACGATCGTTAGCACTAGCAAAACTAAGCTAATGGTGACAAAGGCGTAAACATCCCGGTTCGGTTTCTTCAGCGATCGAGATGCTGCCGACGACTTCACAATTGGCTTGTCTAACTTCACAGCCATGCAGATAGGAGCCTAAGTAAAAACTAATTAATCCGGTATTCCGACTGAATTAGTGTATTTTACCATACGACTCCAGATTAAAGCTGCTCCACTTCCGGCACTACATCTAATTTTGCTGACTGATTTTGCAGCGTCTGACTAATGTTATGCACCAGTTTTAAGAGATACAAGCCACTGATGACCAGCGTTAATACCGCTAAGCCAGGATGTTCTAAGGTATGGCTATCAACCAGAATTAATGTGCCTAATCCAATCAGCACAAAGGGGACAAGGAGATTACCGTAGCGGGTCAAGTTATCCGCGATCGCGGGTAAACGCGTCAATTGATAGGCGGTGTAACACCAAGCCCCTACCAGGGAAAAGAACACACTCAGGATCACAATTAAACTATCCCAGGTGCAGTTGGCAAAGAGCGGCACATAAATACTCACATTATCGCCACCATTGGCAAAGGTGACCGCCGCTACACTGTAGGTTTGCGGGGATACGAAATTAGTCAACAGAGAATGATTGCTCTGAACCTCGACCTCAGCCTCATTGTCTTCAGAATTGCGATCGACTAAACGGCTAATCCCGATCGCGATCGGCAGTAATCCTAGCAAGCCAATCCAGGGACGGGGAAACACCAAACTACCAAAAAATCCCGGTAGGCTGGCTAATACTAAGGCGGCAAAGCCAAAATACTGACCTGCCACAATATGTTGACGACGGAAAACCGAATTGACCTGTGAGAAAAATAGCATCAAGATCAAGACATCATCCAAATTGGTGGCGGTAAAAGCCGTAAATCCCGTTGTCATCGCCGTCACAAGTCCATTCATCGAATCTCAATCTCCTAATTCTAGGGTTTATCAAGTCCGGCTGATTTAACTAGCGATCAATTGGCTATTCACCAATCGTCACTTTGGCATCATCCAGATTCAGGTGGGTGGGATAGCGATCACTCGGCACATTCACAAACACCATGCCCTTCATCTGGGGATCGGTAACGGAATGCTTGGCAGCATTGGTAATATCAGTTGTCAGGAAATGCTCAAAGCTATGCTCATGGTTAGCTTGAACTGGCACAAACACAACTTTAGCTTCAGATGTTATTTGCTGCTGTTGCTGAATTAGTGCCGTCAATTCATCTAGCTTTTTGGTATATTCAGCATCCAATTTTTTATGCAGTAGCTCGATATTCTGAGCCGCCTGTAACGTCACTTGATAGTTTTGCTGAGCATTCTCCCGATCTTCTTCCGACTGACGGTTCTGGCTCATTAGTACCACCGGAGCCGTGTACGCAGATGCAAAGGAAAACACCAGATTGAGCATAATGAACGGTGATTCGTCCCAGTGTGGTACTCCTGGCATCAAATTCGCCCCTACCCACCCTGCTAATACTGTTGTTTGACCGATCAGAAATGCCCAGGAACCAACTTTGGAAGCCATACTATCTGCCAACCGTTGTCCAAACGTTAACGGTTGCTTGTGTGGCGGGTTAATTTTGCAATCTTCTGTCCGTTTTACTTCAGTCGTTGCTTCTGCTTCGGTCTGGATAGGAGTTTGATTTGACTCAGTTGAATTCATGCTTAACCTGCCTGTTTTGTGAGTTCAATCCATTGGCAAGAGACAACGAATGGCTATTATGGGGTGTTAATTGCCTCTGGTAGTTGACATGGTTTCACTTTACGGAGGTTAACCAATAACAGCAAATAGTCTTTTTTGTTGAATTAATCACTTAAGTTTATAGAGCAACTTGAACACGTAGTAGATATTTTCGTGATTCACTTTTAGTGAATTGAGAACTATACGAATTAATTTAATCAATTACTTTAATTTATCCTTTTAAGAAAAAGGAATGTTTGCTTTTATTGGTCAAACTGAATAGCATAAACTCAAGCTTTCAGTCTGCCATAACGGCTAACCTGTATCTGACTATAGTTCTGAAGGAGAGCAATATGAACGTCTTGCTAAAAGTTGTTTTAGCTGTCTTGTTATTGGTAATCAACCTGGCGATCGCGCCTCCCTCCTGGGCAGATCGTCCGAAAGTATCCAAAAATCCCGATTACGTGCAAGTTACTAAAACTTTGAATGGACTCCTCGCACTCCAGGAAACCCAGGAACTCACTCCAGAATTACAACAACAAATTGATGAATTGACCTTACAGAAAGCCACGATCGAGTCTGGAGTCACCTGGGGACAATGCCGCAATGCCACAGGCAGCACGATCGGGATCTTGGGACCAGCCAGCGCTAATTCTAAATCGGGGCATGACGAACTTTACTTTCTGGCAGACGGTGAAACCACTCCCGAAGGTTGGGATTGTCAGGGAGTTTACCTCCCCAGTGGCGTGAAAGTTGCCGGAATTGAATCAACTCCTGCCATTTTCAAAATTTTGGATGGCACTCGCTTAGTCACTCACCTTAATGCCGATACCGGCGCGATCGAATTTAATGTCCCTGCCACCAAATTGACCCAAGCCGACTCAGAACAAACGATCCCCAATGTTTCTCAAGCCTTCATTGACTCTCGGATTCCCAGTACCTTAACAGCAGGCGAAGTAGATGATTAAGTAATTCAGTCGTCACCGCAATGCACCCAATCCATAGAGCAACGCACGAATAGCAGGAAGGAGCGATCGTCATGTTAGAACAGCTTGTGGCAGATGCAGGCATCCAAACGGTAGTCGATACGGCATTGATTTTATTAGCATTAATCATCCTGGAAACAGTCTTATCGGCTGACAATGCTGTGGCGTTAGCGGCTTTAGTTCAGCCTCTGCCAGATCTCAACCAGCAGCAACGAGCCTTAAATTGGGGTCTAGCTACGGCTTTGGGATTACGAGTCGTTCTACTCCTCACGGCAACCTGGGTGATGCAATTCTGGCAATTTGAATTCGTAGGAGCGTTGTATCTATTGTGGTTATCCGGCAAGCATTTCTGGCAACAATTTCAGGCAGAAACCGCGATCGCATTAGATTCTCCTCAGCCGATAGCTCCTTCACTCTGGCAAATTGTGCCGTTAATTGCCTTGACTGATCTGGCATTTTCCTTAGACAGTGTGACGACGGCTGTAGCCTTGTCCGATCGCTTCTGGTTAGTGTTAATTGGCTGCATCATTGGGATCGTCACTCTCCGATTTCTCGCGGCGTTATTTGTCCGTTGGTTAACCGAGTTTACCTATCTGCAAGATGCAGCTTATCTGACTGTATTTGCTGTGGGCTTACGCTTGCTCTGTAAAGTGATGCAACCTGGGATTGCGCCTCCCGACTGGATTGTATTCGCCATGATGGCTGTGTTATTTACCTGGGGGTTTTCCAAACGAGAACAAACCGAAGTTTCTGTAGAATCAACGATCGGGCTAAAACAAGGGCCACTCAATCAGTTTGATTAGTGATGGCATCAGCATCGTTGTCACCACAATATAGCGAGTTTCTGGAGGGCAGCCTGAGCCGGGTTGCCCAATTTTTTTGGCTATGACCAATCATTCGGCTCTACTGACTTGCGTTGTGGGCAAGTTCTCAGTAGTATAAGGAAACGATTAAATACGGTAAGTCTATCGGATAACAGTAGATTGCTTGGGCACTGAATCACGCTTGCTTCAAGCCAACGTACCGCACTCCAGACTTAATCCAGTTCAGGCTTTCCTGCCTTCCAGTATTAGTGATGTAACTATGAACCACAGTAAATTGATTGGCGACATCGATCGATCGCTCCCAATTCCCCATCTGCATCGAGGACACCATTCATGATTAGCCAGGATGCGAAATTACAACTTCAGTTTGCGGAACGAGCCGGATGGTTGAATGATGGAGTGACTGGCAGTTCGGTGAATGACTCTCTAACTCAAATTGCCCAAGCGGGTTGGTTAGGGTTGGGAATTCCCCAGTCGTATGGAGGCGCAGGCGGCAGTTTGTTAGATGTCATTGAGGCGATCGCGACTGTCTCAGGAGAATGCCTCACGAGTGGTTTTGTGTTTTGGTGCCAACGCGCCTTAATTGAGTATCTTGTTACCAGTGAGAATCAGTGGTTGCAATCAGAAATTCTGCCTCAGGTATTGCAAGCAGAGTTATCTGGAGCCACCGCATTATCCAATGGTATGAAGCATTTGGCAGGCATAGAACCATTACGATTGGCGGCTCACTTGGAAGCGGATCACATCACTCTCCATGGCTTTTTACCCTGGGCATCTAATTTGCGTCCCCAACAATTTGTTGTCGCCATGACCGCTCAAACCCGCACTGGTCGATCGCTGGTAGTTGCTGTGCCCTCCAAAGCGGCTGGGCTACAACGGGGAGAAGACCTACAACTATTTGGTCTACAAGCCTCCTGGACAAGCACCTTACGTTTGGAACAAGTGCAATTATCTAAGAACTGGGTCATTAGTGAAGATGCCCCGACCTTCCTAGCTAAAATTCGTCCGGCATTTTTACTGATGCAAGCCGGATTAGCCTTAGGGATAGCGCGACGATCGCTGCAAGAAACCTTACAAAGTATGGATGGCAATAATGAGCAAGCCTTAATTACTCGGCTACGATCGGCGGCAATGACCCTGGCTAAATTAGAACCACAAGTTTGGCAGTTGGCAACCTCGCACCAGCGTGATTTGCCCCAGACCCGACAGTTAATTGAACTCCGAATTGCCTTGACGCGATTAGCGATGGAATTAGTCACCCTGGAACTAGAAGCCAAAGGTGGAGCCGCATATCTTAAACCTAGTGGTACAGCTCGGCGCTTGCGGGAAGTCGCTTTTCTACCCGTGTTAACTCCCAGCCTGGTGCAATTAGAAACGGAATTACAGAATAACTGAGAGCATGACAATGACACTATCCTTAAGCGTTCATAGACGTTCAAAGTCTAGTTGGTTACAGCGAATTTCACCACTCCATTATGGATTCAAATTATGGATACGGTTCTGGTGGCACACAAAAGCCTATAGCACTATTTTTAGTGTGATGGCATTAGTGGTACTTAGTCTGATTTGGTTACTCCTAAACGGTATCCTCAGCCAGTTAATTCAAACATGCCAATTACAGTTCCTTAAACTATTGAGGCTAAAGGCTTCCTGATCATCAACAAGAACTTCATTCTCAAAATAATCTCTCTGTCATTTGGAATTTGTGTAGGGGTAGGTTGAGCAGATCGGTGATCAGTAATTCGGTAACCGATCGGCAAGACCTACCCTGATATCAGATGCAGTAAACCACCCTCCGAATCCGATCGCGCGATCGCGACAGGTCTCTGTGAGATTGGAGGGTTGCATAACGGCATCTAAATTTTCGTTCTACAGAGCGCTATGAGCAGCTTGAACCAGTAACCGTAAGCCTTTAACTATATATCTGACTAATCTGCTCGTTTACCAGGTTTTAATCTTCCTGTGATATTCATCATCTCAACAGTCAAATTGATTGTTCTAGTTGATACTGATTCAGTCATGGAAGGAACTCAATGTTGAAGGCTCTAGCGATTGCCTGGTTGTTGTTATTTATGGGTGACTTTTTATCAACCTTCTGCTATCACGTTCCAGAACATGTCTTTGGGCGACTACACTTGCAAACCCATCACAGCGCTCGGAAAACGTTTCGCCACTACGCTGTTCTATCTCTCAACATCAATGTCCTATTAGACGGCATTTTAGGGGCGTTACCATACCTTGTGGTCGCGACATTGCTATGGAAGTATTCTTCTCAAGGAATTATTTTGGGATTAGCTTTAGGACAAATTCATGTATGGTGGCGACACACAACCGCATTAGGATGGCAAACTCCAGAATTAATTCAGCTAATATGCCATATTCTCTGGATTACAACTCCAGAAAAGCACTGGCTCCATCACCAAAGAACCAATATGGCGTTTGGTGATATTTTCAGTTGTTTTGAAATTCCGGCTAAAAGTTGGTTGCGATTACTGCGCTGGCTACGGTGGCGATCGCGATCGATCCAATTTAGCTAATTCAGGCAGGACAAGTATACCAGGCGTAGATGACACGACCAGCACGATAGATTGCTATCGGTAGGGGCGAGAGTAAACCCTAAGGAGCGGGGATTTATTAAAGTGTAATTCTTGGCGTAGGGGCGTGGCATTCGGTAAAAAGTCTTTGCGATCGCCTCAGAAGCCTTTGCCATAGCTTGCTTCCCGGAGGGTATGCCGCGCCCGTACAGGTAAAAGGTTAAAGTTGTTCAAGTTATTTCATTCTCATTCCTAACCATCTTTGGAAGTTGAACAATTCGAGGGTTTTTGAGCAAAACTTACCCCTATTGAATATAAACCAATAAATTGAAGTGATTTATTTAACAAAAAAGAGTATTTGCTCTTATTAATTGAGCTATATAAAGTGAAACCATAATGATTTAGGAGTTGTTCAAATTAAGGAGTAATTTATGACTTTTCTCAAACTGGCGATCGTGGCGATCGTGCTTTTAGTCAACTTGGTGATTGCTCCTCCCTCCTGGGCTGGGCAGGATCATCGCAAAGGTGCAGATTATGCAGAAGTGACACAAGCGATCAATCAACTCTTACAAGTGCAAAATGCTCTAGAACAGGCAGGTTACACACCTGAGCAGTATCAGCAACAGTTGGCAAAATTGCAGGCACAGAAAGCGGTGATGGAATCGACCACAACACGAGCACAGTGCCACAATCAAACGGTTGGCAATCTGGCGGTCTATGTCAATAAACCGAAGAAGCTACCGACTCAACTCTATTATCTTGCTGCCGGTCAAGAAACCGATGATGATTGGGATTGTGATGGCTATTATCTCCCGGCTGGCAGCCAGGTTGTACTTAGCCCAAACACCGAAGCACAGACATTGACTGAGCCTTTAGCCATCAAATTTGTCGATGGCACCCAATCCTTTGTGAGCATGAACCCAGCAGGTGCATTGGAACTGAATATAGTTCCGGCTAAGGTTTTCAAAGCGGGTGAAACCACCTGGGCAGTTCCCACACTATCTCAAACCGAGATTGACGCTCAGATACCCAGTCCACAGATTATCGACTAACAAGCCATGCAATTAAGCGATCGCGTGTAGTCCGTTCAAGCCCAGCCATCACCCACCAGTTCTGATCAGGCATCTTCTTCGCTAAAGATGTCTGGTTCGTTTGTGTGAATTTTCTCCCCCGTTTCCTTGAGCAATTCTTCCGCTCTCTGGGGATTGTCGGAAATCAGATTCAGCAAATCCCATTTATTCATCCCAGCTTTGTGGGCGTAAAACTCCACCTGGGACAAAATGCGATCGTGGGATTGCCGAATATACATTGCCAGGGCTGCCGCCGCCTGAGTCGAGACTTTTCGCCCCAGGAAGAATGAAAGAGCGCTGAGCAGCTTCATTTCATATTCCGGCAAGGCATTGATGTAGATGCGCTTTCGTTCGGAAGGTTCAGCCATATAACAAAATTCCGGTTATTGTGGTGGGCAGTTCAGGGTGAATCAGTAGGAAAGTCTACCAATCATAGCTAAAAACGGGTTTTGGTGGCTATATTGGCATTAAAATCCGCTTTTGGTTGCCAACTCGCCACTCTTAAACTACCATCATTATCAACTAGCGTCATCTCCCAGTGATGAAAAAATCTAGCCAACTGCACCAGCTTTTAACCCACGATCGCCCAGAGTTTTTGTTGGGAGCCAACGATGCAATCGCCGCTAAAATTGCCGAAACGGCTGGGTTTGAGGGCATTTGGGCAAGTGGTTGGGCGATCGCGGCACAGTTAGGGTTGCCCGATCAACAACCATTCAGTTGGCAGTTAGTCCTGCAAATCCTGGAGTTAATGGCAGATGCCACCACGATCCCGATAGTGTTTGATGCCGCTCGCACCGAATGTGACCCTCACCAGATGCCGTGGTTAGTCCAGAAACTAGCACAACGGGGCATCGCTGGAGTTTGCTTTAAAGAAGCTTTCCTGCCACCTGGCGATCGCCCAACGCCCCCATCAACCACCTCTACCGCGATCGCAGAATTTTGTACCCAGTTGCAAGCCAGCAAAGTCTCTGCCGATCCGGAGTTTGTCATCCTGGTGCGGGTAGAACTGGGACTGACTAAAACCTCGGTGACTGAAGCATTGAAACGAGCCAGAGCCTATGACAAAGCCGGGATTGATGGCATTGTGATTCACAGCAGCCATCCCAGCCCCGATTTGTTGCTGGCATTTAAGCAGACCTGGGGCGATCGCAGTCCCGTAGTGATTATCCCAACGCGGGTTCATGGGATGCCGCCAGAAGTTCTATACCGCTATCGATTTGCGCTGGTGGTCTGGGAGCATCAACTCCTGCATCATGCTGCTACTACCATGCAGCGAACAGCAGAAATTCTACGGCGCGATCGCCATTTACTCAATTTAGCAACTAATCTGCCGCTAGATTCGACAACAGCATTACCACTGAACCAGCCCTTATCAGCAACACCAGATCCACAAACTAAAAGTTCTAGTCGCGTAATTCTATTAGCCGCCACCCAGGATGGGGATTGGGGCGAATTAACAGTCGATCGCCCGAAATGGATGATTGGTGCGCCCGATCGTCCCTTGCTCGGTCGAATTGTGCAAACCTATCAGCAATTGGGATTGACGGAGATTACCGTCGTGCGGGGTTATGGCAAAGCCGCGATCGACTTGCCCCAAATTCGTTATATTGACAACGATGCCTACGATCGCACCGGAGAATTAGTGTCGCTCTATCTGGGTGTGCATGAACTGCCCCAGGATGGACGCGATTGGCTGATCAGTCAAGGCGATGTGTTATTTAAAGACTATATTCTGCAACAACTGCTAGAAGTGAAAAAAGACTTTGTGGTGGTGGTAGATGCCACGGCTCGACCGCAAACCTATCAAGCCAAACCGGATTTTGTCACCGCCTCACAACCTTACTCAGACAGCCGTTTTCGCCAGCCGGTGTACTTGCAACAGATTGGCGGCGATTTACCAGCAGCCAATATCTGTGGATTGTGGACAGGCTTACTTAAAGTATCGGCAAAGGGACAAAAACCCTTTTCTAAAGCCCTGCGATCGCTGCTTCAGAGTAACACCCTGCAACAGTTTGGTCGCCTCCCGGCATTGCTCAACCACCTGATTGCTCTGAAGTACCCTGTCCACATTCTCTACATCACAGACCATTGGTTAGAAGTAGACACGATCGCTGATATGCTCAAAGCCACCCATTTTTAAGCCACCGTAAACTCTCAGTCCCAGTCCCAGTTCCGTCAGGAATTCAAGTTACTATCGGATAAGCACAATATTCCGATCGGCTTAGTGGATTAATTCAGGAGTTGGAGGCATGGTAATTTGGGGACGCATGGCTAGCCAGTGGCAGAAATGGGTATCCACGATCGCAGGCTGGCTACAGTACCAGACAATCCGGCGGTTCGTCGCCTTATTTCTAGTTAGCCTAGGGCTCAGTGTATCGCTCGTCTCCTGCATTCCGGGAGCCGCTAATTCCACCCATGTTGAACTGACGCTGGTGTCCTTTGCCGTCACGCGATCGGCGTATAAAACCATCATTCCCAAGTTTGCCGAGCAGTGGCAGCAAGCACATGGGCAAACGGTGAATATCAGTCAGAGTTATGGCGGTTCTGGAGCGCAGGCTCGGGCAGTGATTGATGGCTTGGATGCTGACGTGGTGCATTTAGCTCTAGCGTTAGATGTCGATCGCATTGCCAAAGCCGGACTGATCGACCCAGGATGGGAGCAAGAAACTCCTAACCAGGGCATTGTCAGCAAATCCGTCGCCGCCTTGGTGACTCGCCCAAATAATCCGAAGGACATTCACAACTGGGCTGATCTGGCAAAAACCGGAGTCAGGTTAGTCACGGCAGATCCTAAAACCTCGGGAGTGGCTCGCTGGAACTTTTTAGCTTTATGGAATGCCGCGATTAAAACCGGACAGAGCGAAGCCGAAGCGGAACAGTTTGTCACCCAGGTTTACCATAATGCCCCAGTATTAACGCGGGATGCGCGAGAGGCAACCGATGCGTTTTTCAAGCAAGGTCAGGGCGATGCGTTGATTAACTATGAGAATGAGATTTTGTTGGCATCCATTCATGGCGAAACTCTACCCTACACGATTCCCGATGTGAATATTTCGATCGATAACCCGATCGCCATTGTCGATCAAAATGTCAAAGCTCACCGCAACCGGGAAGTCGTTGAAGCCTTTGTGCAATACCTGTTCACCCCCGAAGCCCAGGCAGAGTTTGCCAAAGCGGGCTTTCGACCTGTAGATACTACAATCGCCAAAACCAAGGAGTTCTCAGCCAAATATCCCCCAGTTCCCACCCTGGGCCAGGTCGCGGACTACGGTGGATGGTCAGTGATCCAGAAAAAGTTTTTTGCCGATGGTGCCATGTTCGACATGATCCGGAATCGGTTATCTCAGTAAATCCGCAATTCCGATCAAAAAACTAGGGTTTCCCTATTGCTAATCCTACAGCTTCTCTGTAGGATTTTGTTTGTAGATAAAACACGGTATTCCTACCAAATAACCGTAGATTAATTCTCTGATTAGGAGCACCTGGTATGGTTGATTGGCAATCTCTCCCCAGAGCCGTGGGGAGCCTCGTTGGGACATTTGGCGATCGCTGGAGATTCAAATCCTTTCGGCAGTTTGTCTCATTATTTCTAGTCGGCACCAGTTTGACTGTTGCGATCGCGGCTTGCTCACCGGGCAGCAATAACACCGACACGGCGACGGCTCCTGGTGCCAGTCCAGTGTCTAGCCAGAAGCAAAACGTTGAGCTAACGCTGGTGTCCTTTGCGGTCACGAAGGAAGCCCATGATGCCATCATTCCCCAGTTTGTCGAGAAATGGCAGAAAGAACATGGTCAGACGGTTAGCTTTAACCGCAGCTATGGGGGTTCAGGTTCGCAAACCCGCGCGGTGATTGATGGCCTCGAAGCCGATATAGTACATCTCGCCTTAGCCCTGGATACCAATAAACTCGCGAAAGCCGGACTGATTGAGCCAGGTTGGGAAAAGGAAGTCCCAAACAATGGCACCGTCTCGAAATCGGTCGCCGTTCTGGTAACACGGGAGGGCAACCCCAAAAACATTAAATCCTTTGAAGATCTGACCCGGGATGATGTCAAGTGGATTACGGCTGACCCCAAAACCTCCGGCATTGCTCGCTGGAACTTCCTGGCACTCTGGAACTATAAAATGATCACCAGCAAGGACGAGAAAGCAACTGAAGCCTTCATCACCAAGGCGTATCAGAATGTGCCCATCCTGACGAGAGATGCTCGGGAAGCCACAGATATTTTTGCCAAACAGGGGCAGGGAGATGCCCTGATTAACTACGAAAACGAAATTATCTTGGCGCAACAAAAGGGTGAGAAATCCCCGTATGTCGTGCCTGATGTGAATATTTCGATCGACAATCCGATCGCGGTAGTGGATAAGAATGTGGATAAGCACGGCACCCGCGAAGTGGCTCAGGCGTTTGTCGAATTCTTGTTTACCCCCGAAGCCCAGGCAGAATTTGCCAAGGTTGGCTTCCGTCCGGTGGATGAATCGGTGGCTAAAAACAAAGACCTATCGGGCAAGTTCCAGTCGGTGAAAGAGTTAGGCACCGTCGAAGATTACGGTGGCTGGAGTGCGGTGCAGAAGAAATTCTTTGAAGATGGGGCGTTCTTTGATCAAATGCAGGCAAGTTTAAAGCGATAAGGAGTTGTCATTAGCAAAACAACAACTTTGATGTTAAGTAAGTAGGCGTAATTAAACTGACCACACTGAAACTGCCCTCATCCCCCAACCCCCTTCTCCCAAATTTGGGAGAAGGAGGCTAAGATTGGCTCCCCTCTCCCAACACTGGGCGAGGGGCTGGGGGTGAGGGCAAAAGGCTGGCATCTCACAATTAATTTCACCGGGCTACTTACTAAGGGGAGCATGACAACGTACTCCCCTGTTTTTATGCTATTAGCTATGCCTTCGCCCATTGGATATAAGGCAATTGCGCGGCGGTTGCCCGAATCTCTGTTGCATGAGCCACCAGTTGTCCACAGGCATCCCAGGTGCCAGACACCATCATTTGTCGCGCTCCTGCCACCATCTCGATCTCAAAGGTCAGATCCTCACAGGTGACTTGCATCGCCTCCAGATCCACCGTAACCGTCACTTGAGGATTTTGGGCAATCCGTTCCTGGAGTTGTCTGACGGAGGTTGGCTTAGCAGTCACACAGGGAATCCCGATCGCCACACAGTTGCCAAAGAAAATTTCAGCAAAACTTTCACCCACGATCGCCCGAATGCCCCACTTGGCGATCGCCTGCGGCGCATGTTCCCGCGAGGAACCACAGCCAAAATTCGTATTCACCACCAGAATTTCCGCCCCCTGATAGGACGGCTGATCAAACGGATGTTGTCCCTGACTGTGGGCGCGATCGTCGGCAAACACCTGCGCTCCCAAGCCATCAAAGGTGACACAGCGTAAAAATCGTGCCGGAATAATCCGATCGGTATCAATATCATTACCCGTCAACGGCACCGCCCGACCTGCAATCACTTTTACTTCACTAACCATAGCTAAACTCCAAGCCCAGACTATTTAGTATAGGCTGAAGCCACCCCGGGCGGTGATGCCCCTCGGAGGACAGAGGCGATCGTGGCAGCAATTGGTTAGATTGAAACCACCTTTTCGGTTGGCGATCACCCACCATCGGCGGATCGTCAATATACAGTAGCCTGCTGGCGCAGAGGGGTTATGCGATTCCAACATCGGACTGCCGCAGGGCAACTATTAGCCACTCAGTTATCTACCTACGCCAACCGGGATGAGGTAATGGTTCTCGCCTTACCTAGAGGTGGCGTACCGATCGGCTTTGAAGTCGCTCAAGCTCTGCATGTCCCGCTTGATGTGCTGATTGTGCGGAAACTCGGCGTTCCCGGTCATGAAGAGTTAGCGATGGGCGCGATCGCTCCGGGTGGTGTGCAGATTCTGAATCACCAAATTATCCAATCCTGCCAGGTGGAGGATACCGCGATCGCAACAGTCATCGCCCAGGAACAACAGGAATTAACGCGACGGGAGCAGCTTTACCGAGGCGATCGTCCGGCGACAAATTTGCGCGATCGCACAGTGATTTTGGTGGATGATGGGTTAGCCACGGGAGCCACGATGCGAGTCGCTGTCCAGGCAGTGCGGCAGGAACACCCCGCCCAGGTTGTAGTTGCGGTTCCCGTTGCTGCCCCCGAAACCAGCGAGATGTTAGCCGCAGAAGTCGATCGCCTGATCTGTATGGAAACGCCTCGACGATTTTCCAGCGTTGGCAGTTGGTACGAAGATTTTTCCCAAACCACGGATGAAGAAGTCCGCCTGTTACTCACCGCCGCCCATGAATTTCGCCCATCTGTTCTATTTTCTTAGTGGGCAGTCACCAGATCGACGATCGCGCTGACCAACGTGTCTGGTTCTACGGGTTTCGTAATGTGACGTTGAAATCCCGCCTGGAACGCTTGTTGTTGATCGGCTTCTCCCGCATAGGCCGTTAGCGCGATCGCCGGGATATGTCCACCCGCTTGAGCCATACGGCTCCTGATCTGCTGCATCAGCATATAACCATCCATTTCAGCCATGCCAATGTCACTAATCAGCAAATCAAACCGAGTTGGTTCAAATATGCGTAACGCTTCCTGAGCCGAGGCTACCGCCGTAACGATCGCCTGGTTTTGTTGCAACAGAAATGTCATGAATTCTCGGGTATCCCTGTCATCATCCACCAGCAACACTCGCAGATTGGTAAGAACTGAAGCCTGATCAGTTAGAGAGCCGTCCCCCGTTGATTCATCTCGACCCAGATCTGCGTCTTTTAACAATGGCAGTCTGACCGTAAACGTCGCACCTTTGCCTTCGCCAGCACTATCCGCTTGCACCGTCCCCCCATGCAGTTCAACCAGATGGCGCACGATCGCCAAGCCTAACCCCAAACCACCAAACTTACGGGTGGTCTTGCCGTCCTCTTGCCGAAAATACTCAAACACATACGGCAGAAAATCGGGATGAATGCCCTTCCCGGTATCCTTCACTTGAATTTGAGCCTGAGAACCAATACGTTCCAACTGAAGGTGAACCTGTCCACCCCCTGCCGTAAACTTAACGGCATTCGACAGTAAATTCCAAACCACCTGCTGAAGCCGCGCCGAATCGCCCAAAACTTGACCAGGGTTTGGATCGAGTTGGGTTTGAATCTGGATTGACTTAGCTTCGGCGGCTAATCGTACCGTTTCGATCGCCGACTCAATCACAGGTACCGGATTAACGGCAACCATATTGAGCGTGAGCTTACCTCGCATAATTCGGGAAACATCTAAAAGATCCTCGATTAATTGAGTTTGCAATTTGGCATTCCGCTCGATCGTTTCCAACGCAAAGGCAGTTTTTGCCGCATCTAGCCGTCCCGTCCGCAGCAATTTTGACCAACCCAGAATGGGATTCAATGGTGTGCGTAACTCATGGGATAACACCGCTAAGAACTCATCTTTAATCCGATTCGTTGCCTCCGCTTCCGCTCTAGCGGCTTCTGCCCGCATCAGGTTTTCAGTCCGTTCCTGCTCCCGTTGAAGTAAGAGATCCGCCGCAAATTCCAGAGATTGCCCTAATAGAACCACCTCTTTAATTGAAAGTAGATTGACTTTAGGATACTCACCCCGCGCCAACGCTTCCGCCGCTAAAGCCGCCGCCGTAATGCTCCGAGAAATCTGCCGCGACAGCATGAAGGCAGCCACACCACTGATCAAGAGCAAGGAAAGACCAAAGGCAACAACGATGCCGATCGCCTGTCGGCTCGGCCCCTGAATTGCATCCACTGGTACTGTAACAGCAGCAGTCCACGCTGAGTGCCCCACTCGACTAAACGCTACATAGACCGGCATGCCATCTAAGGTAGTATCCCGATAAATTCCCTCAGTTTTCCTATCAATTTGGGTCAGGAAGGATGCCGTTCCCCGTTGCCCAACAAAGCGTTCCGGCTGGCGGGTTCGTGCCACGACGATTCCTTGACCATCCACCACTGTGCGCGTCCATTCGCCATCGACAGCGGTCTGTTCATTCACCACCCGAGCCAGGTTTCTCTGGGGTAGGATAGCGGTTAAAACATATTGCAGAGTACCGTTTTGGATCACCGGAACGCGAACGGGAATCGCCACAACATCGGGTTCCAACTTCCCCCGAGCAAGATTGCCAACCACTGGCTGACGCTGCTTAATAACCCGCTGTAAGCTCTCTTGTTCGATAACAGATGGGAGTTGCTTGCCAAACGGTTGTCTCGTATTCACAAGCTGCTGCCCCTGAGGCGATAGGAGGATAACCGATACCCAGGTAGCTTGAGTGTCTACAACCCGTTTTGCCTCGTCATAGAAGGTTTTAAGCTCAACTGGATTGAGTGACCTTGACGAGGCGAGTGCCTGAAGTGTACGTGTCGTCCCTGTTAGCTCCTGATCAACGATTTCTGCGACATTGCGGGCAGCTAGAAGCATCCGTCGCTCTGATGCCGCCTGCTCCTGACCCGAGAGTCGATAAACGACAGCCAGGGCAAATAAGACGACCGGTAGTAACGTCCCTGCAACCAACAGAATCAGGTACCATCGGAGCGACAGCATCTGGCGATCGGAAAATTGTGCACAGAAAAATTCTTTTGTTGCAGCAATTCGCTGAACAAGGGCACTAAACGATCTAGAACTGTTGAAATTTTCTTCCACCATCTAGTTTATATAGGCTGTGCTGGAGCGTATAGCAGGCATCGAGCTATATATTTGCTGCTTAAAAAAATCAATCTTGCTCCTTCCCTATTATCTATATGATCACCATACTAATAGGCATCCTGAAGGAAGTTGAGCATCACTGATTTTGGCATCGCTTTATTCCTACGGTAGTAGTTAATCTTGGCTCTATTTTATCTCCAGGCTTTTAATTTTTTAGTGCCTGATTCACGCCATGCCACGATTCAACCCTTTGTTAAACAGGCGACTCTAGCGTAGTTGAACATAGATAGATAGCGTCTAAGTTATAACTTTTGTTATGCAGCAGTCATCGATCGCAATGGGACTGAAGAAAGATTTACGAATCCCCCAGGCGGTTGACGAACTTCAGAGTGATTCCTGCTACCGTGAACTACATCGCCAGGATTTTGTATAGAAGTAAACAAAACATGCTACAAGGTCGCAGACACCGTCACTTTCATGCCTGGATGAATGAAATTGATGACATCATTCGTGGGGCATCGGGCGGTTTTTTGTTTGGTATTCCGTTGCTATACACCATGGAAGTTTGGTGGATTGGCTCCTTCGCCCATCCCCTACGGTTACTTATCGCCATCATCCTAACGTTTACGATCGTATTCATGCTGAATCGTACCGATGGATTCCGTAAAAGTAGTGATACACAAGCCATTGATGCCTTATTTGACAGCATTGAAGCTATGGCGATCGGAATCATTTGTTGCGGTTTAATTCTGATTATTTTACAAGAAATCACCTTGCAAACTGCTCTACATGAAGCCTTAGGAAAACTGATTTATGAAAGTATGCCATTCACATTGGGTGTTGCCTTAGCCAATCAATTTTTAGGGGGTGAGGATCAGGATAATCATCGCAATAGTAATCATCGAAAACCCTCTGAACAAGGAAGATTAAATGCCACCTTAGCTGATATTGGAGCAACATTGATCGGGGCAATGGTGATCGCTTTTAACATTGCTCCAACCGATGAAGTTCCTATGCTGGTAGCCGCCGTTTCTGGACTCTGGCTATTAGCCGTGATGATAGTGTCCCTATTAATTTCCTATGCGATCGTGTTCCAGGCTGGCTTTGCCAATCAAGCTAAACGTCAACAACAACAGGGGATCTTTCAACGACCAATTAGTGAAACTGTTATGTCTTATTTAATCTCTTTATTTGCGGCTGCAATTATGTTGGTATTTTTCAGTCAATTACATTTAACGGATCCGTGGCAAATGTGGTTAAGCTACACCTTAATTTTGGGGTTGCCAGCCACGATCGGAGGGGCAGCAGGACGGTTAGCGATATGACACACCTCCAGCAAGATAGTTATTCCAGCCATTCTGTTAAGCGTCCTCCCCGTAGCCGCGCTGAATGGGTGAGTTTTTATATTTCCCTGTTAATTGTTAGTGTGATTGCCTCATTAGTAGTATATGTTTGGGCAACCGATCGCGATCGACCGGCGGCTTTAAACATCGAACGAACTGAACCGATTCGGATAACCAATGGTCAGTTTTACATCCCGTTTGAGATTGCTAATTCTGGGGGTGAAACGGTGGAATCAGTTCAGGTAATTGCCGAATTACAAAGAGACGGAGAAGTGATTGAATCGGGAGATTTACAGGTTGATTTTCTATCACAGGGGGAAAAGGAATCGGGCAGCTTTATTTTTAGTAATGATCCCCGTCAGGGCAAATTAGTCCTGCGGGTATCTAGTTATAAATTACCCTAATTCCTATTAAGCAAACTGCTTTCAGCCAATTGATAGATCATTAAATTCCTCCCTCTACGGGGAGAGGGTCAGGTAAAGTGCTTTCGCTAAAGTTTAGAAGATGTGACTAACTAATTTTGACCTATGAATAACATCGATAACGCAGATAACAACATTCAACAGACGGCTCAAGAAAACGCCCAGGGGACGATTAAAAATTTTGACCCAAATACTCAACAGAACCCTGAAGGTGCAGCAGGCATCTCTGCAGATACCTATCGTGGTGCCAAGAATATTCAAGAGGCAGTCGATCGGGGCGAAAACAACGAACGGAAAGTGATTGAAACCCTGAAAGACAGAATGCCTGAGGTTACTCCCACTCCTCCCGCATTCCACCAACAAGCAACGGCGCATGAACTCAAAGCCCGGTTAATGTGGGGTGAACCCGGTCTGACGATCGTGGATGTCCGCGATCGGGAAGCTTTTAACCAGGCTCACATCATGGGGGCAATCACCATGCCAATGGAACGGTTGTTAGATTCGGCTCGGATTGGGCTGATGCCGACCCGCGACATCTATATTTACGGTAGCAACGATGAAGAAACCACCAACGCGGCTAATACCCTGCGTCAAGCCGGTTTCCGTCGAGTGGCTGAGCTGAAAGGCGGGATTGATGCCTGGACTGAAATTCGGGGAGCGATGGAAGGCCCTGCCACCGATGAATCTCCCAGTGCTGGCGCATACAATCTCATGTCTCGTTTGCAAGAGTTTGCGGAAGAGCGGGCAAAAGAAAAGCAAATGGAACGGTTTGCTAAGCGCTAAATTCCACTAGCCCGTTAACCCCACTGATGTCACAACGATCCTTCACTCTTCGCCCAGTTAGAGGGTGTTTGAAAAGGTGTTAGCTGTGATGTTAAGCACTCTCAGAGATCCCCCCTAGCCCCCCTTAAACAGGGGGGAATCAGTCTCATAGTCCCCCTTTTTTCTAGCGTTAGCGGCGCAGAGCGCGGGGATTTAGGGGGATCGTGTCTGTTGCTGCTTACAAAAGGATCTTTAAAACATCCTCTTATCACTTTAGGAGATTGGGGGATCTTTAACTGAGCAATTTGGATACAATTTCCATTCGTGATTACAGCGATGTGCCCTGGATTAAACCATACTACTCTCCATTTCTGTCTCCTGTAGTTTATTAATCCGATCACCTCGGTAAGTCGCTTGAGAGTGACAAAATTTTACTCAACTTTATTACTGACTGATTAAATTACTGATGCGATACGATTATAATTTGTTTGTCATTGGAGCAGGACCTGGAGGGCTAGCTGCCGCAAAACGAGCCGCTAAGTATGGTGCTAAAGTAGCGATCGCTGAGCAAAACTATATTGGTGGCGTATGCGTCAATCAGGGCTGCATTGGTAAAAAGTTTATGGTGTATGCCTCTGACTTCGCTCGCGTTCTAGAGGTCGCAGGGAACTGGGGATGGCAAACTGAGCATCAAGCATTTAATTGGCAACACTTTAAAGCCGTTCGGGATCAGGAGATTGCCAGACTCAGACATATCCATCAAACCGCTTTAGAACAAGCAGGTGTTGAGATCATTCCCGTCCAGGCTAGATTAATTGACTCCCATACGATCGCCGTAGACGATCGCCGCATTACAGCCGAAAAAGTTTTGCTCGCTGTCGGTGGTCACCCTGTCAAACCCGAGATCCCTGGGATTGAACATGCCATCACCTCACGGGAGATGTTTGCCTTGGAGGCATTACCCCAGAGTATTGCTATTGTGGGCAGTGGTTATATTGGTGTGGAGTTTGCCAGCATTCTGCGAGCCTTTGGCACCGAAGTCACCCTATTGGATCGCTCAGACAATATTCTGCAAGGGTTTGATCACGATCTGCAAGTTGCGGTGCGATCGGGATTACTCCAGCAAGGCATTCAGAGCTTTTGTCATACCACTGTAAAAGCGATTCAACCTGACTCAGAGGGACTGCAATTAACCTTAGTGGGGGATCAAACTCAATCCCTGACTGTTGATACCGTCCTCTGTGCGATCGGGCGAACTCCCAATTTAAGCGGTTTAGGCTTAGAAGCAGCAGGTGTGAAACCTCAGGATGGCGCGATCGCCGTAGATGCCTATAGTCGCACCAGCCAAGCCAACATTTTCGCGATCGGCGACTGTACCGATCGTCTGCCATTAACTCCGGTGGCGCGGGCAGAAGGACATGCCTTTGCGGAAACTGAATTTGGCAATCAGCCCTGCCATATTGACTATACCTATGTGCCCTCAGCCGTGTTCTGCCGTCCTGAAGCTGCTACGGTAGGCATGACAGAAGTCGCTGCCCGTCACAAACATGGTGATCAGGCGATTCAATGCCATCGGATCGAATTTGAACCGTTGTTTAGCCGCTTAGATCACTATCCCGGCAAAGCCATGTTGAAGCTGGTGGTACATCGTACCTCTAGTCAAATATTAGGCGTTCATGTGGTCAGCCAGGATGCCGCAGAAATGATTCAGGGAATTGCGATCGCGATTAAACGGGGAATTACCAAACCAGATTTTGATGAAATGATTGGCATCCATCCCACCCTGGCGGAAGAGTTTTTTCACTAGCTTTGTCGTCTAGTACACCAATAGCCAGGAAAACTCGTATTCATCAAGTAAATCATCGATACAACGGTTACTACTTGAGATTCCACATCTGCCGCTTAATTAGCCATTCCCCTGAATCTTCTTGATGCAACAACCACATCTTTGTCACTTGAAATGACTTTGTTGCCCCATCTGCATAGGCAACTGTATTCACCTGAGCTTGTGCCATGCCAGAAATCCAGCGATCGTTAATGATTAGGGCATCCAAGGGAGTCGATTGCACCGTCCATTTTGCAACGTCATAGTCTTTTTGCTCACTTCTAGCAATTTCATCCGGTCCATGTTCTGGCTCTAATCCCGGCGGCACTCGAATCGCATCAGCAGCAAATAACTGACCATAAGCAACAGAATCATTAGCACTCACGGCTGCTGCATACTTCTCACATACTGTCCTAAGAATTTCGTTCGCATCAATCATCGGTTTTGCTCCTTTGTTAACTCACTCATTCCCTCTACAAAGCGGGTGGGCAAATTAGATATAACCGAAGCCACGTTCTACACCGAACTATCGCAAAAGCATTTCTCTATTGTCTGACGCGATAATCCCCAACACAATCTGCCCAATGTTTCTTCATGAACCGATCGCCACCGGGTTCAAGTTTCCAATCACGCCAACCCAGATGCCGATAGAAGCCAACCGCTCGCACCGTTTCATCGGGATAGGTCGTCAACCAAATCTCTTGCCATCCTTGCTGAAACAACCATTCCTCAACTAAGTGAATTAGCTGCTTACCAATCCCCTTACCCTCATATTCTTTGAGAACCGAAATTACCCACATTTCTCCAGTAACTCGATTCCCAATCGCAAACCCAACCACCTGGGCATCTACTTCGCATAGCCAACCACGATGGGAGTTTTGCAACATTTCCCGTACCGAAGCATGAGTAATCCCTAACTGGGCTAACTCTTCATCACCTCGATCGTTGTCCCATGTGGCTATACGTACATCAAAGATTGCCTGCATATCATCAGAACGAATCTCGCGAAATTGAGGTTCACTAATCATAGGTAACAATTTTCCGCATGTGTAAGGGCGAATGGTCGTTCGCCCCTCCTAAATATGGGGTAGTTTTTGAGTTGGGCTAAACTTCAGTTACTACTATTCAGAGGGAATCGTTGTCTCTAGATCTGGGCTGACTTCAGGCAGGTAAAGCCGCTCTTCACTGGCATCGTACTCGAACAGCTCAGCATAACGCCCCCAGTCTACGGTCGTTGCAAATTGGCGCTCGGCTTCTTCATGGGGGAAATGCTCATCCCAGAGGTCTAAAAAGAAATCTGCCCGCATAGAACCGCTACGCTTTTCTCGTAGGGTTTGGATAATACTGTTTAAGACCGGAACGTGGGTCAGGGTTTGCTGTCGAAACAGATCTTTACTGCGGAGAATAGTGGTTGTGGCAAAGTCCTGTCCGATTTTGGTCAATCGCACATCGCCTTGAGAGACTTCCGCAAACCCTAGAAGAACAGCCGCATCCAGAATGGGTAACAGATCATCTACGGCAAGTTGAAGCCGTTCTGCGAGTCGAGGAATATCATCCGTTCCCTCTGGT
This sequence comes from Pantanalinema rosaneae CENA516, assembly GCF_050753385.1. Lineage (NCBI taxonomy): Bacteria > Bacillati > Cyanobacteriota > Cyanophyceae > Leptolyngbyales > Leptolyngbyaceae > Pantanalinema > Pantanalinema rosaneae. Next base: position 11,260 of record NZ_JBLZFZ010000038.1, on the reverse strand, counting down.
TGATCCACAATCAATTCTAACAAACCACTGATTCCCCCTACGCGGACGTGAGGTAATGCCTTGGCATAGGGGGAGGTGATTGCTGGCGCTGGTTCTGTTGCTGGCTTAGCGATCGCTTCTCCAGTTACTTCGATTTCCGGGTTAGTCATCACGGTATAGATGTAATCGACTAACGAGGCAAAGCGGGGAGATGTGCGATCGTGGGGACGGGGCAGATCAATTACCACTTCACCCCGAATGCGACCGGGATTGGAGCCTAAAATCACTACACGATCGGCGAGAAAGACAGCTTCCTCAATGTTGTGGGTAACAATCAAAATACTTTTCGATGGAAAGGTTTTGGCATTCCAAAGGTCATCGATTTCACCCCGCAGGTTTTCAGAGGTGAGCACATCAAGGGCACTGAAGGGTTCGTCCATAAAGAGAACCTGAGGCTCTAACACAAACGCTCGCGCGAAGCCAACTCGCTGCTTCATACCGCCCGAAAGCTCTTTAGGATAGGCACTTTCAAACCCGTCTAATCCTACGATGTCAATGGCTTTCAAGGCACGTTGGCGGCGTTCGTCTCGCTGGACTCCCCGTGCTTCCAATCCCAATTCCACATTTTCCTGAACCGTTAGCCAGGGCAGTAGGGCGAAACTTTGAAATACCATCGCCACATCGTTATTGGCTCCGCGCAGGGGCTTCCCGTTGCTGAAGACTTTGCCCTCACTGGGCGGAATCAACCCCGCCATAATCCGTAGGAGGGTACTTTTGCCACTACCACTACGCCCCAGCAGGGCAACCACTTCACCAGATTTGACCGTTAAACTTACGTCATTGAGAACCGTAAACTCCCCTTTACCATCCGGTAGGGGAAACCGCTTGGAGACCTGTTCGACGGCAATTAACTGAGTAGACATTGCGACTGTCATGGTGTTACCTCCCCTAGAGATGATATTTTGCTTCGGCTAGCTGGTAGAGTCGTCGCCACAACAATCGATTCAGTCCAACCACAAATAAACTCATCATACCGATGCCGAGAGTAATGCGCGGCCAGTCTCCGGCAAAGGTAGCTTCAGCAATATAGGTGCCCAACCCGGTGGCGGTCAGGGTCGTGGTTCCCCAGGCGACAATTTCTGAGACGATACTGGCGTTCCAGGCACCGCCACTGGCCGTCACGCCTCCCGTTACCCAGGCAGAGAAAATGCCCGGAATAATCAGCTTTTTCCAGCGATGCCAGCCCTGCAAGCTAATATCATCTGCCATTTCCCGCAGGTCGGTAGGAATGCTCTGAGCCCCTGCGATCGAGTTAAATAGGATGTACCACTGTGCCCCCAGCGCCATCAACAGAATGCTGCCCCACTCGATGCTAATGTTGCTCCAAATGAAAAACAGGGTGGCAAACGGGAAAATGAAGTTTGCCGGAAACGAGGCAAGAAACTGCACAACCGGTTGCAGGGTGCGTGCTAATTGAGGATTAAACCCGATCGCCACGCCAATGGGTGTCCAAACCACCGTGGCAAACAGCAAGAGTAGGGTAACTCGCAGTAGGGTAAGAATACCTAAGCCAAAGGTTTTGACCACTTCACCAATGCCTACAGTGGTCACGATAAAGTGCAATGCCCAGGCAACTAACAAACCGATGATGACGAGCAAGATCATGTTGTAAAAGCGATCGCCCTGCTGTTCCTGGTTTGCATCCGTCTTGACGGTGGAGAGGGGGCGAGTGAGCCGAGATAACCATCGGTTAATGGCTTCCCCAGTCGGCATAAATAGCTTGCCTAACATCCGTGGAATTCGTGCTGTTTGCAGCAGATCATAAACCCAGGATTCAGGGGCTTCCGCCGAGGCGCTTTGTTCCATACGAAACTTGTCTGACCAGGCAATTAAGGGTCGCCAAAAAAGCTGGTCTACCAACGCAATCACGATCGCAATGGTGAGTAATGCCCAGCCTAATGCAGCCAGATTTTCAGCGACGATCGCAGCAGCAACATAAGACCCAATTCCCGGTAACGTATATTCCTGATTCAATACACTAATCGCTTCACTCGCTGCCACAAAAAACCAGCCACCACCAAAGCTCATCATGGCGTTCCACAATAATCCGATCGTGGCAGAGGGAACCTCCAGTTTGGTAAATCGCTGCCAGCGCGACAGTTGATAAAGCGTTGCCGCCTCATCCAGTTCCTTGGGAACGGTTCGCAAGGACTGATAAAACGAAAAGGTCATATTCCAGACTTGGCTGGTAAAAATGGCAAAAATAGAGGCAGCCTCCAGCCCCAGCAAACTACCCGGAAATAACGCGATGAATCCGGTTACAGTAATCGAGAGAAACCCCAATACAGGAACCGATTGCAAAATATCGAGCAGTGGGATCATCACCCGTTCTGCTCGTCGGCTATTGGCGGCAACATAGCCGTAAATCAGGGTAAACAGCGTCGAAAAGATCAGCGCAATAAACATCCGAAGCGTCGATCGCCCTGCATAGTACGGCAAGTTACGCGGATCGAGATCAATGGCAGGCACAATGTCAGGAGGTTCAAAGCTAACCAGTGCCCCAGCCCCGATGCGAGCCACTAATGCCAGTAAAACCAGCGTACCAAGAATAACCGCAATATCTGCTAGCCCAAAAGGAAAGCGCCGTAACGCTTCGGGAGATGGAAAGGTTTTCATGGCGACTTACATTTCTGATACTTTAACCAAATTTCGGTTCAATAATATGCCAGTGGAGCGTAACGCCCCCCGGTTTCAGGCTTAAACGGCTAACGATTTGTTCTAAAAGAACATCGTTGCAATTGAGTCGTTTTTGATGCAAAGAATTAATTACCTCAAGCTGCGATCGCTGAATTTGTGCGATCGCTAATTCCCAGAAAAATTGCAGGGGAAACCAGCGCGATCGCTCTATGCAATCACAATAGAAAGTAATGATTCAAATGACAAAAAAATTCACTTCAACTCAGTTATCTGGAACTGATGAAGCGTAGATATTGCATGACTATGCAGTTGACTGAAACGTTTTCATGGTTCATCTCCTATCGGTGCAATCGCCGTGGTTAGTGGCGATCGGAGATGAACTTAGGACTCTAAGCCAGAGTCACACCGGGCAGATTCATCGGAGCAATCGCCCCCAGACCACGCGCAGGATCAGGGTCAGGGTTTTCGTTAGACATAGTGGTTTCTTGAAGCGTTGCAAACAGGCAACTACTACCAGAAGCCTCCATTGATTGTTCTCCTTAAAGAGCAAAAAAAGAAAATGAAAAAACTATGAGCAATTAGTGATCTGGCAATGCTTTGACTGCCATTGATCACTATATCGTTGATAAACTTTTTGTGTCAATCGATTTGCTCCAAAGAATTTTGGTATTAGAGGGTGTTTGAAAAGTCAAAATCGTTACCTGAACCGCCCCCCTAGCCCCCAATTATGGGAGGAACCAGATTCAAAGTCCCCCAGAATATAGCCTGCGGCATCGTAGAAAGGGGACTTAAAGCCCTACGGGCATACCAGAAAAGGGGACAAGTGCAATCACTTTGATAGTTTTAAAACATCCTCTTAAAGCCCCATTGCTTTAGTTTTTATCTATTATTTTGCTCAGAAATTTCTACACCTAACCTAACCAAATCAGTAAATCTGCGATCGTCTCAAAATCTAACCATGCTTCACCCAAGTTTTCTAATTGATCTAGGGAAAGAGTGTTAATGCGCGATCGCACTTCTTCTGGATATTCCGCAATGGATGCTTGTGGTTCGCCTAAAATCCACTCGGCAAAACATTGGGGATATCTTCAGATAGCAGTTTGCAAAGATGATCAAACGACAGATTACAACCAGACCTGAAATCCGTCGGATATACCAAACTTTAATGGCTTGGGTAAATGCAATAGCTAACCAGGATCACCGAGCCGTACTGAGCACCTAGATTTCCAGTTAAGCTAAAAGCCCTCTGCTGTTTGGATTCTTATCCTGCCAGCAAAGGGCTTTCAGCGTCTTAGATTAATACCCCCAGGGGAATTCGAATCCCCGTCGCCTCCGTGAAAGGGAGGTGTCCTAGGCCTCTAGACGATGGGGGCGTGTGTTCCGCGCCTTGTTGTCTGCGCCTTTATAAAATTAACCAAAGTCCCCCTAGTCTGTCAACCCTAATCCAAAATTTTTTTTTGGGTGAGGCGGCAAATCGATCATGCAAAGGCATACTGCACCTGGTTGGGTCAAACCATATCTTTGGAGTTCCGCAGTCGAATCAGCCGTCGCCGCATCTGGGGAGACGCGTTAACCTCCGGAATCTCCTGAGCAGCGACTTCAACCTGTACAGGCTCCATATACTCATCAGTACCGTAGGCAAAAGCTTCGAGCAGCATTTCGAGGAGCTGATCGCGGTTGCTGAGGACACCTTTTTCCTCAATCAACCGAAACTTGAGATGAACTTCGCATTCATAGACGCTCACCTCGGATGGGGCGGGTTCAAACTCGAGAGAATCGTACTTCATTTGTAAAACTAGCCCTATTCTGCTACGAATGAGAGTTTTGTCTGGATTCAACTGGCTAGATTCAAGCAGCTAGCGTTAATTTCTTGGCTGAGGACTTATCCACCAATTGCCGCAAGAACCTCACATAACACTTTAAAAGTAGCATTCCCATAAAACGATCACGATCCGCTAAATAGCGGAAGTTTATGATGGGGAAAACAACTGATTTTACAAGAGTTTAAAACTTAATCTACTAATTTCCCAATGATCAGTATTTAGGTTAGCGATCGGTAAAGTTTAGTGCTTTTTTAGGAGCCAAGCTCAGTATTTAGAACCCATTTTTTATAAAGTTTTTATGAGGAGAATCTGCCGAACTAGCCTCTAGGACTTACTTACACCAAAGTATTGATCAATACAGCCGATGTTAGCTTACCCCCTTCTGATCCTGGTTAAATCCAGATACAATAACAGCCAAGCTAGCGATCGTTGCTACCAATTGATACCTGAATACTGAGAAAACTACTTGAAATTAAGTAAATAATGTCACCCGTATCAGATAGGTACTGGCGAAATTAGTTGCTTTAGTGAATTTTTAGGAAAGTCAGTCTAGCGCTAATAAAAATTATTTAGTCAGTTAAATCGATACTGAAATCTACTTATAAATTTCTTGGTTTAGCTTAAATAAATGTAATCTCAGGAATATACTGAGGAATATACGGAAATCTTTGTTGACTGAAAATACATTGACCAGGAAGAATGGTCAGAAGTGATTCCTTAGAACAGGCTCACCGTGTAGAGGCAGGCGGAATGACCGATTTTCTCCGAATTGGCTTAATTGGTACGGGATATGCCGCAAAACTACGGGCAGAAGCGCTGCGATCGCAGCCCCATGCCAAATTAGTGGCGGTAGCAGGGCATACTCCCGAGAAAACCCAGGAATTTAGCCAGATTCACCACACGATCGCCGTCGATCACTGGCTTGATCTCGTCCAGCAGTCCGATTTGGATCTAATTATGATTGCGGGTGTGAATCGTGATCATGGGGCGATGGTGCGGGCAGTGCTACAAACTGGCAAACATGCGATCGTGGAATATCCCTTAGCGCTCGATCCACTAGAGGCAACTGAACTGATCGCTTTAGCCAAAGCACAGCACAAACTCCTGCATGTGGAGCATATTGAACTGCTGGGAGGAGTGCATCAAGCCCTGAAGGCAACCCTGCCGCACATCGGCACACCGTTCTATGCCCGATACAGCACGATTAAACCAGAACGACCCGCCCCCCAGAAATGGACCTATTCACCCGATTTATTTGGGTTTCCGTTGGTAGGAGCCCTATCACGACTTCATCGCCTGACCGACCTATTTGGGCAAGTCGCCACCGTCAACTGTCAAGCCAAATTCGAGCCTGGGGCAGGTTCCCCCCCGACAGACGACTCCCGATCGTATCGAGCCTGCCTCTGTACGGCACAACTGCGCTTCCAGAGTGGATTACTGGCAGAAGTGACATACGGTAAGGGCGAAACGCTGTGGCAAGCCGAGCGGCGGTTTGAAGTCCAGGGGGAACAGGGCGCGATCGTCTTACAAGGTGAGCAAGGCGAGTTGATTCAGGCACAGGGTCGGCAGTTGATCGAGGTCGGCAGTCGGCGCGGTCTGTTTGCCAAAGATACGGCGATCGTGATTGATCACTTACGACACCACACGCCACGGTATGTCACCCCGGAAGCCAGCCTTTATACCTTGAAGGTGGCAGATGCGGCTCGGCGATCGGCAGCAACTGGGCAAACCATCCCAGTAGAGGACAGTTAGAATCGGGCTTCATATTCAATCACGGCTCGGTTATCTCCCGAAAAGTCCGTTGACCCCCGCAGTAACAAATTGTCGTTAATCCGATAGCGCAGACCAAACTGTGCCGGTTGGTTAGAGGTGAGAATCTTCAGCACACTCACCGATATCGAGGGAGTAATATCAATCCCAGCTTCAGCCGCAATCCCGAGGGTATTCCGACTGCGGGTATTGCGGCGACGATCGTCGGGAACCAATGTCGTAAACAAACGGAAATCACTTAACCCCAAGGCATTGCCAATAAAGTTCTGTACATTGGTTAACAGGGCGGAACCGGCTAAGTTAGCAATCCCCAGCACACTATCCCCGCGTCCCAACGTTTGCACAAAACCACCCCCGAGTAATGCTACAATTTCCGACTGGGTACGGGCAGGGCTACTGGTGAGTTCCAGGTTTTCATCCAGTTCACTGGCGGGGCCCTGAATTTGGGCTTGAATCCGCACCGTTTGCAGCGAACCAAAGTTACTGGTGGCGATCGGATTATCCAAAATTTCCGATGAGATCGGGGAAGTGGGTTGGCGGTAACCCGTCGCTTCAGGCACCAAGGCAATCAACCGGACATCCAGAATCGGGTCTAAGCCCAGTTCGGGTTGGAAGGTCGCCGTTTGTGGATACCCCCGCGCCAGGTTGAACTGAGTCGTGAAAATGTTGACCTGTCCCGATCGCAGATTAATCACACCACTGGGACGCAGTTCATTCAGGGAACCGTTAATCGTCAGTTCACCGGATGCCAGGAAATTCAAAATCGGTTGACGGGTAATCCGAATCGCATTGCCTAAAGTCAACCGCAAATTGTCAAATTCAACTACAGGTTGGGGCGATTGGCCAGTCGTTGCCACCGTTTGAGCCGTCACCTCGGGAGGGTCAGACAACAGAACCTGTCCGTTCGCCAGTTGAATATCTCCACCCAGAACGGGATTAAATGCCGTCCCCGTTACCTGAATATCGCCATTCACCCCACCTTGATATAACCCTTTCAGATTCAGGGCAATTTGATCCAGCGAGACACTCAAGGGACGGGCACGATCGGGATCATCAGACCGCAGAGCCGCAAAAATCGGTAACACCCCTTGGGCACTCACCTGACCCCGGCTAAACTGTCCAGTCAACGTTTCTACCCGCAGCCGATCCTGAACGAAGCGGATCGTCCCATTCACATTAGTTAAGGGTTCCGGTAACGCTCTAACTTGTAAGGTCGTGTTTTGGACGGTAATTAACCCACTGGCGATCGGCTGATTGAGCGTTCCCTGCACTTGCAAGTTGACCGCCCCTCGACCATCCTGCCAGACAACTTGGTTATTCGTCAGAACATTTAATAATGCCAGTCCTTCATCCCGAACATTGATATCTAGACTGATGGCATTGCTGGCTGGTTGGACAGTTGCAAAGGGAAACTGATAGGGCAGGTTGCCTTCCACCCGTAGGGGTTCTTTGCCAGTCAGCAAAAACGTACTCCCAAACCCTAACCGAGCATTGGCATAGTTGAAGCCTGCCCGCGCCTCTTGCAGTGGGGTTCCATTTAACACCCCATTGACTAAGCTGAGAAACCCAACCGCCTGGGGATTGCGTAAACTGCCGGAGAGGGTGGCTGTGGCATTAATCCGACCTTCAATATCGACTGGCAGATCAACTAAAGCTGTTAATTGCTCGATCGGGTAATTTTCAATTCGCAGTTGTCCGGACTGTTGCTCCAGACCAATTTGTCCAGAGTAGGCAATCACCGCGTCACCCGACTCAATTCGCAACGGTAATAGCGTCACAGTGGTATTTTCTAACGACCCCACGGCCACCAGCCGCTCCGCCGAGAACCGCCCCCACTGCCATTGTTCACCTTGCAGACTAAATTCGGCATTTACCCCCGATCGTGCTGACCCTCGAAAACTGATCTCACCCTGAAAGCGTCCTGTGAGTTCCTCCAATGGGGGTAACGGCGATTCATCCTCCTGCGCCTGTTCCTGTGCCTGAAGCGCCGCAATTTCGGCAAGCCGCCGTAACCGATTTAATAAGGAGGCATTGGCTTGCTCGATCGGGACAGTCTGTAAATCAGCCGCCGTCCCAAAGCTCGGGGGACTGAAGGCCTGCCCAAAGTCAGCCAGATCAAAGATTTGCAGGAGTTCGAGCACTTCCTGAATATTTCCTTGAGCCACTTTTACCGATCCCTGCACCTGAGGATCAGGACTCAAAACATTCGCAGACAAGTCAATTTGGAAGATTGTACTCCCGCGCCGTAGTTCCGCTTCCCGTAAGGTAGCTACCCCATTGGCAAAACTGACTCGTCCGCCAAATTGATCCGCCCGGTAGGGCCCAAACGCCAACTGATCGATCGCCACCTGCCCAGATGCACTCTGGTTGGCTAAATTAATCGCCACAGTCCCCGTTAGTGTCCCAGTAGGCGATAACCAGGCGGTCGTGCCCGGAAACTGTACCAGGGTGAGCGGGAAATTCTGTAATTCTGTAATCAGCAGTCCACCTTGCGTTCGCCCCGTTGCCACGGCTTGATCCCGACGAATATCAAAGGCGATCGGTTGGTAGTTAGCATCCAACGTAGCAGCAATCCGATCCTGTTGTCCTCGCAAATCCAGATTCACCCCTTGCCCCACCCGGACGGTTCCTTGCAATCGTGGTTCAAAGGCAACGTTATTGACAACAAACTGTCGCAGGACAACATCACCGTTGACATTGAGTGCCGCCGGAGTGCCAGTCACGCGTCCAGCAAAATCTACCACGCCAGCATATTGAATCGTCTCGGGAACTGTGATCGGAAAATCTTGCAGATTATAGTTATCCAGACGCACATTCAAATTCAATGCCGTGATCGCTGGTGTGCCTTCAAGTTGCACCCCGATCGTGCCATTGGCACTAAAATCGGTCGCGGTCGCTTGCTGCACCACAATCTGCTGTCCCGTCCATTGCACCTGAGCCGTCAAGGGGCGATCGATAATCGCAATCCCCTGGGATAGCCGTACCTGTCCCTGTGCCCGAATATCCGCCGGACTAAAGGAGGATAGAGAACCTGCCAGGGTAAAGCGACCATCAAGTTCTCCTTGCAAATCCGGAGAGAAGGGTTGCAGAGTCACCCGCGTTACCTGCACATTGCCTTGCCAGCGACCATTGGCAGCCCGACCCGCCGCCGTTACCGTACCACCATTCACCGTTAATACCGTATTCTGTAGGGCGATCGCTCCATCGGCAATGGCGATCGTACCGGAACCAGGATAGGTCGCCTCTGGCAGTTGCCAACGCACTACGGTTTGCAAATTATTCGCCGCTCCGGCAATTTGCGCCTGGGCATTTACCCGTCCTAACGTAATCGGCAGCGGATTGCCATTGTTATAGGTACGGGCGATCGGATCACCCGGGACATTCACCGCCTGAAAGGTAAAGGCTAATTCCGGGGAGGTGGGTTGGGCAGGAGTCGCCGCACCAGGTTCTCCGAGCCTGATTACTCCAGACCCTCGCACCTGTCCCCCGGCTGTCGGCGTTGCCTGAATATCAGCCACGGTTAACGTTAATGCCGATGTATCCAGACGAAATTGCCCATTGAAGCGATCGAGGGCAACCTGATCTACTCGTCCCGGTGCCGTACTGCGTACCGTCCCAGAGAGAACCGGACGTTCTGGGGCTCCGGTCAAGCGTAAGTCGGCGGCAACGGCACCATCCACTACAAAGGGTAATGGCACTTGCAGCGTTTCGATCACGGTTGGTAGCCGCACCGATGGCACTTGAGCCGTAATGTTATAGCCCTGATCCAGCACTAACGAGCCATTGGCAACAAAAGGAACCTTGCCATAGGCTGCCTTGACATTTTCCAGGCGTAGGGTTTTGCCTTTCAGTTGTAATTGTCCCGTGGCTTGCGTAAACGGCTGGGGCACCTGGGGAATGATCATGGTAGCCCCCTGGAATTGCAGTGAGCCCACGATATAGGGCAGATCCTCATTGGGACGAAACTGCACTGACAGGTTGCCGCCGCCCCGTCCTGCCGCTAAATTGACAGGCAAATTAATTAAGCGACCAACTTCCGCGATCGCAAAGTTCTGTGCCTGAATCTGAAGATTGGTGCGTTGGGCAGGGACAAGTGTCTCACCCTGAAGCTTTAAGTTGCCCCCCGATCGGGACTGAATATCCGCTTCATAGGTAATACGTTGGTTATCATCCAGCATGGTCACTACTCCATTCACTGGAGCTAACGCCACCGGAATCCGCCGACCGGGAATGGGCACCGATTCTTTCGGCAGTTGCGGAGTGGGTAATAACACCGCGTTAGCATTTTGAATCCGAATCAGTGGCTCGATCGTGATGGCACCCGCTTCTTGCTGCTTAATCTGAGTTTTCAGCCAAACCCCATCCGGGGACTGATCCAAGAACAACTGGGGGTCGATCAGGGTAATGTCCAGCGTCAAGCGCCGGGTTGTAGCGACCTGCACGATCGCTTGAATGGGATTGAAATTCACCTCGATCGCTTTGACCGAGGCATAGTCTGGGTCTGTAGGGGTCTGGGGAATGCGAGTTGTGCCAAATCTGATACTGGTCAGCGTGACCCGCTCCACTGCCCCAAAGTCAACCGGGCGATCAAATAAAGTCGTTAAGTTAGTGGCGACTAAAGGGGCTAACCGTTCATTAATAAAGACCCAGCCCCACCAAGCCCCTGCCCCTAAACCACCGAGTAGACCAATGCTAATCGGCAGCACGATCCGTCGCCAGCGCCGTCGTCGCCGAGGGGGACGATCGCGAGGTTCTGGAGGAGTTAACTCTGGATTCGGTTCATTACCGGGATTGGGCTCGTTTGTCATTGTCGGAAGCTAGCGACAATTACCTGTGTAACTATACCGCCTCGATCGCAGTTCCAAAAGCCTACTTTTAACTTTCGTGCAACGGTTTTTGGGGGATTCCAGATTGGGAATTGGCACAGATTTGGCAATGGGATCGGCGCGATGAAGCAGGTGGGGAGTGGGGGCTGTCTCTTATACACATCT